>DATLWH010000082.1:0-5334 GCA_035576505.1 Thermoanaerobaculia bacterium
GACGTCCAACACGTCTTGGGGCGACAGACCGAGCGTCTTCGCGCAGAGTGCGGGGTCGAAGAGCCGCCCATCGCGAATCGGCGGTGTCGTGAGCCACAACCTTGGCGGATCCCCGCCGCCGACGCGAACCGGTACAGGTCCGACGTTCTCCTCGAGAACGAACCCGCCCTCTCGCACGGGCGCGATTCCTTCGTCCAGAAGGACGAAACTCGCTCCGATCGTCGGATGACCCGCGAATGGCAACTCGCGCAACGGTGTGAAGATCCGCAACCGGGCGGTGTAGTCACCGCTGGACGGCGGGAGGATGAATACCGTCTCCGCCAGATTCAGCTCGCGTGCGATCCGCTGCATCGTCGTATCGGCCAGGCCCGATGCATCCGGAAACACGGCCAGCGCATTGCCCTCGAGCTGTTGCATGGTGAAGACGTCCACCACGCGGTAGCGATATGTTCTCGGACTAGTCATTCTCCACCTCTGCGTCGACCTCGGCGATCAATTCGATCTCCACGCACGATCCGAATGGAATCTGGGCGACGCCCAACGCGCTCCGGGCGTCGCGCGCCGCGATCGCCGAACACCTGCAGAAAGAGCTCCGACGCCCCCCTGGCCACAAGGTGCTGTTCGGTGAACGCCGGCGTGCTGTTCACCAGAACGAGCAGCTTCACGATTCGTCGGATCGTGTCCAGATTGCCGGTGGCGGCGTGCAGCGTTGCCATCAGTGGACAAGGCGAATCCCTCCTACTTGAGTTTCTTTGCCAGGTCGGACTCGGGCTTCACTTCCCACAGAACGTTGATGATCTTCCACTCGCCGTTGAACTTTGCTTCCTGGAGGAAATCGACCCATTCCGATGCCACCAGCTTCACGATGGCGACGTTGTGATAGCGCTCGAGAATGGTGATGTCCTTCTGCTGTTTCTCCTTCGGGGTTTTCGCACCAACGCCGGTTCTGACACGTTGCACGAGGGTCATGGCGCTCATCGAGTCGAGGCGGCTCCGGCCGGTCTGTGGATCGGTGATCACGATGCGCTTGGCAAGCTCCGGGTGCAGCGAGCGCTCCATGCGCGCGCCGTCGCCCGTGTACCAGCCCTCGATGTAGTCGAGCGCCGTATTCCTGATGGCTGTGGTGTCGTCCACAGCGGGCTCACCGGCATTCACGGGAATCGCCAGAAGCAGAAGGACAACCGAGAGCATCAGACTGGATTTCATACTCCCTCCTTGGGGAGCTTCAGCCTACGCCTGACGAGGGTGGTGTACAGCGTCAGATGCGGCGATTTGTGACCGGTACAGTCACGAAATTGAATCGCGACGTGCGCGGATATCGTGCGCCTCTTTGAGAACGGCACCGAACGTAGGAAGTGAATCGTGGGACGAAGACGGTGGGTGTGTTGATGCAGGTGTAGCGCGCAGTTACAACTGCTGATCGCCGTCGTCCGGCATGTAAAGCGCCTCGAACTTCGCGGCGGAGATGGCGTATTGGTCGGAGTCGTCGCTCGTGTTCGACACGATGTAATCGCCGGCTTGATAGTTGGTCTGCCCCTCTTTGGTCGGGACAGCGCCGGCCGTTTCCGCCTTCCGGGCCCAGACCGGAGTGGTCTTGACGTACGCACCAGGGCCGCTCTCCACCTTTCGATACGTGCGCGCGAAGACGTCGGCGTCGACGGTGTAGATGTCGCCGCCGTTGTCGACGAGCCAGTCGCCCGGCTTGGCGCGTTGCTCGCTGCCCCATTTCCGATAGACGAAGCCGTCGGTGTCGACGGCAAGCCGGATGGCCACGACCGGCGAATCAGGGCGCCGGACGTATCGGCGTTTACGTGGATCGGGCATGGTCACACCAGATCGAATGCCTCGGGAAAGTGCGTGCTCCGGACATCCCGGCGCCCCACGGCCAGGCCGATCTCATGAAGGGCATCCATGTTCTCCGGGGCGTCCATCGCGCTCAGGTTCTCCACGGCGATCTCTTTCGCCTTCCCGCCGAGCAGACTGGTGATCGAGTCCGCGTCCAGGTTGGCGTTGTAACGAATGTAACTCACCAGGGGTGCTCCTCCGAGAACATCACCGTCCAGCTTCTGGAGCTCGCTGTCGATCTTCCGCGCCGTCGGGCTGGAGGAAATCCATTGCAAGAGTGTCTCCTGAAACGAGGCACAATCGTCCATCAATGACAGGAGCGAGCGGAACGCGTGTGCCACCGCCACTTCCGACCTTCGCACGGCAGGGTCGGGAGCGCCGGTGCCGGCAGAGACCAGCAGGAGCTTGTCCGCTCCTGTCTCCCACTGGATGCGGTAGCCGCTGACCGTCGCGTACATGAGCGCCTGGAACGCCGGGTTGTTGAAGGGGCTGATCCCGCCGTCCACGAAGTCGCCGTACACCGGTGGATGGTCGGGCAGCTGCGCGATCGTAATCCGCTCGGGCTCGAAATAGTCCGGCGCCGCCGTCGATGCCCGCACAGCCTGCCACAGCTTGTAATCGCCATTGCCGATCGTGCCGCCCGGGCGCGAGGCGAAATACTTCCCGTCGGGATTGTTGCTCACCGGCCACGGGCTGGCGGTGTCGAGGCGTTTGATCACGAGCAGAAGGCCGGTACGCAGGAGCTTGCCGCCGAGGGTCTCGTCGGCTCCAAACATCGTCTTCAGCTCTTCGATGAGGCGTCGCTCGTCGTACCTGGCCCGCACGAGGCCAAGCCGCAGGAGACTGCGCTGAAACACGCGCGATCCGAGCCCGCGGTATGTGGCGGTGATCTCGTCGACGGTCTTGCCGATGGCGAGCGCCGCGGCGATGATCGCCCCGGTCGACGTACCGGCGATCAAATCGAAATAGTGGCACAGCCGGAACTCCGGATCGTTCCCGTGCCGTTGGCGGAGCTCGTCCTCGATACTCTTGAGAATCCCCAGGGTGAGGATTCCGCGCAGTCCGCCGCCGTCGAGCGCCAGGATCCGCTTTGGCCCGTTGTCTCTCCGGAAATGTTCGTCACGTTCCCGTATGGGATATGCCATGCAGCCTCCATCCGGCATTCAGTATAGATCGAGGCCCGGACTGTAGTAACGTTATGGAAATCCAAACACGATGATGGCCGGGGGAAGCGATGGCGAAGAAATGTTTCGTTGTGATGGGATTTGGAGAGAAGACCGATTTTCAGTCGAATCCCCAGCGGGTGCTGGATCTCAACCGCACCTACGAAGACATCATCGAGCCCGCCGTCACCGCGGCCGGCGTCGAATGCATTCGCGCCGACAAGATCATTCACTCGACGCTGATCGATAAGCCGATGTACGAGAACCTGCTCGAAGCGGATCTGGTCATTGCCGATCTCTCGACCTCGAACGCCAATGCCATTTATGAGCTGGGCGTCCGCCATGCCCTGAGGCCGAACGGTACCATTGTCATCGCCGAGGACAAGTTCGCCTTTCCGTTCGATCTCAACCACTTGAGTATCGCGAAATACGTGCATCTGGGAAAGGAGATCGGCTTTCGTGAAGTCCTTCGGATGCGAGAGTTGCTGCAGCAGAAAATCGCCGCCATCCTGAACAAAGAGGAAACGGACAGTCCGGTCTACCTCTTCCTCCCGCAGTTGCTGGAGAGTGAGGAAGCGCCGCGGGCCGCACCAACGGCCGCCCCGAAGGACGATAAGAGCTTTGCCGAGCTTCTGGAGACGTTCAAAGAGGCCAAGGATCGAGTGGAGAAGCCGGGTGACTGGCTTGGCGTTCTCGGGGTCCTCGATCGCATTCAGAACCTGCAGCCGAACGATCCCTATCTCATCCAGCAGCGGGCGTTGGCGACCTACAAGTCCCGCTACCCGGACGCCCTCACCTCGTTGCAGGCGGCGCGGACGGTGCTGGAGGCTCTGAAGCCTGACACCTCGTCGGACGCGGAGACGGTTGGCCTCTGGGGAGCGATCCACAAACGACTGTGGAACGCGGCCGGTAAGCGTGAGGACCTCGACAAAGCGGTCCGGTCGTATGCGCGCGGCTATTTCATCAAGGACGACTATTACAACGGGATCAATTTCGCATTCTTACTGAATGTCCGGGCGGCCGCGTCGCAGGGCGACGACGCCACCACGGATCGTATGCTGGCCCGCCGGATTCGCGGCGAGGTGCTGATGCTGTTCGACGCCGCGCTCCATTGCGAGACGCTGCGCGCCGACGAAAAATTCTGGATTGAGGCGACGAAGGTCGAGGCGCTTTTTGGGTTAGGCCGAGTTGCCGAATCGGCGGACCTCCGCCAGCGTACGATCGAGGGATTGAAGAAGGACGACTGGCGCGTGAGAGCGATGGATGACCAGCTGGCAGCGCTCGCGGCATTGAACCCGTGACGTTACCGGGCTCGCGCCACAAACACCACCAAGCACCATGGTCTTCCGAGGCTTGCGGACGTTCGTTGCTTGCGGTGATCACTGTGATGTTGACCGAAACCACCGCCGGGCGAGGACGCCCGTCGGGAGCAGGCAGGGATGCCTGCTCTACGCATGCCGAGGCTACTTCGCGATGGGCGTCAACTGGTTCATCAGCAGCCGCCAGCGGTCGGCGGAGAGGATCCAGATGTGTGTGCTGCGAAACGGGCCGGAGACTTCCTTCCCGCCGTAGCGGCCGGTGATGGTGACCACCGAGCTGATGATGCCGATGTCCCCATGCACGCGGATGCGCGGTGTCTCCTCGTTACGGATCTTGTCGAGTGTTGTCGCCGAGGAGCGGAGCTCGGCCAGACGATCGCCCTTCGTCAGCACGCGTCCGTGCGCGTCGATGAACGTGTAGTCGTCCGTCCAGATTTTCTCCAGCGCGGGCAGATCCTTCTTGACCAGCGCCTGGCGATAGGCCGTCAGCGAGGCGTTAAGGTCGTCCTCCGGTTTCGTCGCTGCGGACAGCGGGAGGGTGAGCAGGGCGAAGAGTGCGAGCACGGTACACGCGGAAAGGCGTTTCATCGTCAATTGCGAACCTCTCTCTGGAATGCCGGGAGTCTAGCAGAGGGAGGAGGGAGGGGTCTGGCGCTGGTCCTAGAACCTGATCCGCAGATGACGCAGATGGACACAGATTGAGCACGGTCTCATCTGCGTTTCATCTGCGTCATCTGCGGATAGACTTCGGCTACCGTTTCTTCGCCGGCGGGCCATTCACGGCCACGGCGGCCTTCACCAGCGCCTTGAACGCGCGCGCGTCGACCGTCTCCCCTTCGTGGATGTCGATGGCCCTTCGCGTGTTGCCTTCCAGGCTGGAATTGAAGAGGCGCGATGGATCCGGGATGCTGGCCCCTCGGGCGAACGTGAGCTTCACCACCTTCGCGTACGTCTCCCCGGTGCAGACAATCCCGTTGTGCGACCAGACCGGGATCCCCTCCATCGCA
>DATLWH010000083.1:0-3113 GCA_035576505.1 Thermoanaerobaculia bacterium
GGTCTTCGTCTGGTCGCACCTGTCGAACGGAGACCCGGCCTATACGCTCGTCCAGGTGTCCGTCAACGACCTGATCATGCTCGTCGCATTCGCGCCGATCGTGAAGTTTCTCGTGTCAGGAGCGGCCGGACTCGAGGTGCCGTTCCGCGTGCTGCTCTACTCGGTCCTGATCTTCGTCGTCATTCCGCTCTTGCTTGGAGCGATCAGCCGGGCCGCTCTGATCCAGCGCAACGGAAGCGAGTGGTTCGAGCGGTTCCTGACGATGTTCAATCCCGTCACCATCCTGGCGCTGCTGGCCACGCTCGTGCTCATCTTCGCGTTCCAGGCCGAGAACATCACCACGCGCTGGTTCCATGTGGTGCTCATCGCCATTCCGATTCTGATACAGGTCTACTTCAACTCGTCCCTGACGTACGGCCTCATGAAGCTGTTCCGCGTGCCCTACCCCATCGCCGCGCCCGGCGCGCTGATCGGAGCCTCCAACTTCTTCGAGCTTGCAGTGGCCACGGCCATCGCCCTCTACGGTCCCGGCTCCGGTGCGGCCCTGGCCACGGTCGTCGGCGTGCTCGTCGAGGTGCCCGTGATGCTGTCGGTCTGTCACATGTGCGTGTCGACGCGGGAATGGTTTGAGCCGGGAGCAGCGGCGAACGAAAGCTGACGGCGTTTACAGCATGCCCGGCGTCACAACCGGCGCCCGCGCTTATCGGCTGACTGCTCGGCGTCGCGTCGGCTGCGCCAATCGGCCGAGCGTCCGGGCGAATGCGCGGAGCATTCCGGCGTTCGTTGCGTCGGCACGGCTGTAGGCGATGGCGAAGCCTTGCGGAACGGCGATGAGGGCGATATCCGCGGCCGCGGAGTCCGGCGAGATGTCGAAGGGCTGCTGATCGATCGGCGTTCCGTCGGCGCGGAGGCGGAGACCTTGTAACTGGCCGGGCGCGTCATGTCTCGGCGCGATCCAGGCGACGAGGTACTCGCCACCATCCCAGGCGACAGCGACGCTGCCGTCCGACGAGATTTCCGGAAGAGGCGGAGGCGTGGCAATGACCGTCGGCTCCAAAAGCGGTTGGCCGTCGAGACCGGTCTGCGCGATGTTGATCGTCGTGGTCGTCCCGTTGACCGCCATCCAGCCGAACGTCACGCGGTCAGGCCCGATGGCCATGCTGCTCTGGAGCCCTCCCGGGCTGTGCGCGTCGGGGAAGACCGTCTCGCCGACGGTGCCGTCGTTCGCGGCTTGCGGATCGAGGGGAAGGTCGGAGAGACCCCACGGACCGAGGTTCTCATCCTTGAAGTATTGAACGGAGTAGCCGACCACGACACGGCTCCCCGTCCAACCGATGCGCGGCCACGTCGGAAGCCCCGACGTCAATGTCTGCTGTAAGCGAGAACCGGCGCGCACGATGCCGTCATCGGACACGCGGCTGGTGATGATGTCGGAGGCGCGCATGACGCTCGGCAGCCCCGCCGCCTTGATCATCGTGGCGATGACGAACTCGGAGCCATCGTAGGCAACTCCCCCACCCCAAACTCCTCGGGTATCAGGTAGCACGACGATCGGCGCGGCATCGAGAACGCGGCCGTCGAAGCCGATCCGCAACGCGAGCAGCGGCGTGGAGAAGTCGGGCATCATCACCTGATACGCGACCAGGAAATTCGTTCGTCCGCCGGTGACGCCGACGATCGCCGGAGTATTGCCGATTGCAATGTCGACGCGGGAACCATCCAGAGAGCCGGTCAGGTTCTGGTCGCTAACCCAGACCGCGAACAGGTGTGACGAAGCCTGCGCAAGACGCACCTGGAGCTGTTGCGAGCCAGCGTTGAAACCGGGTGCCGGCCCCAGAGGGATCTCGGGGCCGAGTTGAATGTTGTTCGCGGCCAGTGGGAGGCTGGCCAGTAACAACGCGGCGGAAATGATGATCGTTCGATGCATCCTCGGCAGAGGCTACACCCTCTCAACACGGACAGTAAATAACCAGTATCTATCGTCCCCTCGGGCGAACGGTCGGACTCTCCGGTCGGACTGGAGAGTCCGACCTACGTTTCACGCCGTCGCGGTAGTACACGCCCCCGCCTGGTTGCCGGCACTCGCCACGCAGCACCCCGATGCTCCTGCCTTCTCCGGCAGGTTGTCCTTCAGCACGACGAAGGCTTCCCACTCGTTGCCGTCGGGATCGTGGACCCAGGTCTTGTCCTGCGTGGCGTAGCAGCAGTCGGTCTTCATCTCGTCGCGCGTGACAAGGCCGGCCTCGGACCAGCGCGTACGGATGGCCAGCACATCTTCGGTCGAGCGGACTTGAAGGCCTAGGTGCGAGAGAGCGCCGGCGCCGGAGAGGGTGGGCACTTCGTTGAGAGCGAGATTGAGCGGCGGATTCTGCACGTCGAACTTCGCGTATCCGGTGCGGACTTTCGACGGCTCGATGCCGAGCATCCGGCGATAGAACTCGATGCTGCGCGCGACGTTGCGGACGTTGATCGAAACGTGTGCCTTGAGTACCTGGATGTCTGCGGGGGTCGGGAGTCGGGGGTCGGGGGTCGGAGCTTCTGTGTTCATTGGGTCCTCCTCACATTCGTTGTTGCGTATGTGACGAGCAAGATAGGTCGGCTGATTACATCTGTCAAGCCGAATGCATGATCACCTGCTTACTTTGCCGTCAACCGGAGCACCGTCGACGTCAGCTCCTCGGGGTCGACCGGCTTCTTCAAGTACGCATCGAAGCCGGCCGCCAGCGCCTGCTTCCGGTCTTCGGGACGTCCGAACGCCGTGAGCGCGATGACAGGGGTGGTCTTTGATGCGCCGGGGAGCGCACGGATGGCACGCACGAACGCGAATCCATCCTCCTCCGGCATGGCCAGGTCGCAGACGACGATGCGGGGCGATGTGGAGGCGAATTGTTCCAACCCTTCGCGTACAGAGCTTGCGGCGGCCACCGCCGCGTGGGCATGGCGGAAAATGGCGCCGAGGAGATCGCGTGTGTATTCCTGGTCGTCGATGACGAGGATCCGGATGCCGCTCAGACTCGGCAGGTCGGCCTCCACCACCGGTGTCACCGACACGCGCTTTCTCGACCCACGGCTGACAGCGAGCGGCGCGGATTCGATGACCGGCAACTCGACCG
>DATLWH010000084.1:0-4360 GCA_035576505.1 Thermoanaerobaculia bacterium
CAGATCAGGGGAGTGACCACCTCGCTGTAGCCGTCGCGCGCATAGAACGCCCTGACGAAGTCGACCAGCGAGTTGTAGATCGAGGCTCCCTTCGGCAGGAAGATCGGCATCGACGGCGCAAAGTGCGAGAAGGTGAAGAGATCCAGCTCTTTACCAAGCTTGCGGTGATCGCGAGCCTTGGCCTCTTCCACGCGCTTCACGTAGGCGGCCAGATCGTCCTTGTCCGCCCACGCCGTGCCGTAGATCCGCTGCAACATGGCGTTTCGTTCGTCGCCGCGCCAGTAGGCGCCGGCCACGGAGGTCAGCTTGAACGCGCCGAGCCGGCCGGTGGAGGGAACGTGCGGTCCGCGGCAGAGATCGAACCACTCCCCCTGCCGGTAGACCGAAAGCGGCTCATCGCCCGGGATGCCTTTGATGATCTCCACCTTGTACTTCTCGCCGAGCTTCTCGAAGGTCTCAATGGCCTCCTCGCGGCTCAGCACTTCGCGGCGCACCGGCAGATCACGCTTGACGATCTCCGCCATCTTCTCTTCGATGCGCCGCAGATCGTCGTCGGTGAACGGCCGGTCGGTTCCGAAGTCGTAGAAGAACCCGTTCTCGATGACCGGGCCGATGGTGACCTGCGTTCCGGGGAAGAGCTCCTGCACCGCCATGGCCATGAGGTGGGCGGTGGAGTGGCGGATGGTATCGAGGCCGGCCTCGCTCTTCGGCGTCACGATCTCGATCTTGGCGTTGTCGGGCACAGGGGTGTAGACGTCGACGACCTTGCCATTCACTTTGCCGGCGAGGGCCGCTTTGGCCAAACCTTTGCCGATCGAGGCGGCGACGTCGGCCACGGTCGCGCCGTCATGAACTTCTCGCTGGGAACCGTCTGGTAGTTGTACGTGCATGTTTGCCTCAGGGTGGGGAGTGGGGGTGGGGTGTGGGGGGTGGGAGAACGGGAAACCGATCGCAAGAGTCGGTTATCTCGATCTCCCACTCCCCACTCCCCACACCCCACCCCCAGAAACTGAAAAGGGCCGATTGCTCGGCCCTGTCGGATTGTCTTGGTTACAAAAGGACCATCATCGACAAGGCGGGCCAGTCTCGGGCGTTCGTGTCGAATTCGTCATGGTGCTCATAAAGTCGGGGGAGTATAGCTAACCGGCCAGCGAGGCGCCAGTCTAAGCGTTCATGAAAACCGCGCCGCTTGCCTTTGCATTCGCTCTCGTCGCCGCCGCCGCGCTTGCACAGCAGCCGCGAATCGTCCACGGCACGGTGACCTCTGTCGCGGCCGCGGCCGACCTCGGCGCTCAGATTCGGGGAGCAAAAACCAGGTACATCGGATACGCGGTCCCCGAGGTCGAAGGGGAGTGGGTAATGTGCTGCCTGGAACGCGACGGCGAATTTCGATCCGGTGGGCAGTGCAGCCTCGATCGTGACGGGAGCTCCTTCACGAACAATGACGATGAACAACTGCACCGCGCCAGCGGCGTGTTCGCGATCTTCTACCGCGTTGAAAACGGCGAGATCGCCAAAGTCCGCGGTTACTCGATGGAGTGCGCTCTCGATGCCAGCGGCACCGACGTGACATGGATCGAGGGCGTTGATCCGCGCAAGAGCGTCGCCTTCGTGGTCTCGCTGCTCAATCGCCCGGGCCATCACTCGGACAACCTCATGGCCACCCTGGCCATGCACGCCGACCCCTCCGCGACGGCGGAACTGGAGAGGATGCTGCGATCGGCCGAGGCCTCGGATGAAACGCGTGGTCACGCCGCCTTCTGGCTCAGCCAGACCCGGGGGCGCCGCGGGTTTGAGGACCTAGTGGCTGTCGCCGGTTCTCAATCGGCCTCACCGCGCCTGCGCGAGAAAGCCGTCTTCGCCATTTCGCAGTCGCGCCAACCGGAAGCAATCGACGAGCTGATCAAGTTGGCCAGGCATGATCCCGTGGCGCACGTCCGCGGGCAGGCGCTCTTCTGGCTGTCGCAAAAAGCGGGAAACAAAGCTGCCGCCGCGGTTCGCGAAGCGCTCGATGACGATCCCGATCAGGGCGTGCGCGAGAAGGCGGTCTTTGCGGTATCGCAGCTTCCCGACGATCAGTCCATCCCGATGCTGGTCGACCTGTTGAAAACGAACCGCGACCCCGGCGTGCGCAGGAAGGCCGCGTTCTGGCTGGGACAGAAGAACGACCCGCGCGCCCTGGCAGCCATCGAGGAGATCCTGAGGAAATAAGGTTGCCTGCCCCGTGCGCCGGCATTACCTTGTCTGGATTCACGGGACAAGGAGTTGCGCTTGAGCCGACGTACGCCTGCGGTCTCCGAGGTTCTTCCCTCGCGCGTCCCCCCCACGGGGAAGGATGCCGGAAGTGATCCGACAGCCCGGACGACGACCGCGTCGAAGCTCGTGATCAAGGCCGATCCCGTTTTCCAGCCGCCAAGCGCCGCGGCCGAGCTTCCGCCGCTCGACTCCACACGCCCGAGGCGCCGCCGGCGGGTGGGGAAGTAACGATGCGGATCACGATCGATCGAACGGGCGGCTTTGCCAACATCCGTCGGCACCGCGAGGTCGATACCGGCACGCTGCCGAAGGCGGAGGCTGAGGAGATCGAGCGGTTGGCCACAGAAGCGCGCAAGACACCCGGTTTGTCCGCGCCGATGCCGGATGCGTTCACGTACGAGATCACGATCGACGGCGTGCGGTACGTGGTGAATGAGCCTGCCGGCGCCTGGGAGGCGTTGATCGAGCTGTTGCCGGATCCGGCGAAGTAACACTGGCAGAGTGGTATAACCTGTCGCCAATGCTCCGGTCACCTGTCACCAACGTTGCGATGGCTCTCTGCCAACGTTTACGGTGGTCTCTCCGTAACGGGTTGACCGCCAGCGGGCAAAGGTCCGTGTCCTGGAGTATCTGCGTAGAATCGTCGTGTGGTCAGATGGGAGTCCTTCGAGCCGGCCGATTTCGAATACGATTTCGAGAACGACAAGCTCGCTGCTCACGGTGTCATGTTCGAAGAAGCAGTGGAGACGTTCTTTTCCGATTTCAGGATCCGCCGCAATAAACGAGATCGAGACCGGTTCCAACTCTTTGGACGCACATTCGCCGGGCGTCCTCTGGAAATCATCTTTGAACTCAAGCCGGGTAAGATCGTCAGGATCATCACCGGCTGGCCGCTATGAGCAAACCGAAACAAGCAGTCGCAGTGTCCGCCAGGCGGGCGAGAACGGGCGTTGCTCGAACGCCGAAGAAGTCACGTTCCCGGCAGGACCTGATCGATGAGCGAGTCATTGCCGAAGCTGATGATGACTCCGCATGGGAAGCGCCAATTGAGGTGAAGCGGCAAGGCACCTCGATCGGTCTACCGGCCAGCCTTGCCCGACGCGCGGCGTTTCTGGCCCGCTTGCATCGGGAGCAGAATGTGGATGCATGGCTGGAGCGGATTGTCCGTGAGCGCGTCGAGATCGAAGAGCGCGCTTTCGGCGAGGCGCGGCGGCAAATGGGCTCGAAACACAACGTATAGCCGCCCGCGAACGGTGCGCGCTAGACTTCCCCTCTATGCCGA
This sequence comes from Thermoanaerobaculia bacterium, assembly GCA_035576505.1. Classification (GTDB taxonomy): domain Bacteria; phylum Acidobacteriota; class Thermoanaerobaculia; order Gp7-AA8; family Gp7-AA8; genus JADGNZ01. Next base: position 3,539 of record DATLWH010000084.1, read on the forward strand.
CCCACATCAAGCACCCCTCCGTCATCGAAGCGGCCGGGAACAAACCGAAGCGGATCGAGGAGTTCATCGGCCGGGTCAACTCGAAGACAGCCGGCGTGAGCGTGGCGCGGATGCAGAGTCCCGGAGGCTGGGTCGAGCCGGGGCAGACGCCTGAGTTCGAGGAGTACACGGTCGTTCTGCGCGGCTCGCTGCGCGTCACCACGCGCGGCGGCGTCATCGACGTGGCAGCCGGTGAAGCGGTCATCACGCACAAGGGCGAATGGGTGCAGTACTCGACACCGGGAGCCGAGGGAGCCGAGTACATCGCCGTCTGCCTGCCGGCCTTCTCCATGGAGAGCGTTCACCGCGACGCGTGAGCCCGAACTGCCTCGTTTGCGGCGCGGAGACCCGGCATCGATTCGACGCGGTCGCCGCTGGCTTCGCGGTCTTCGCCTGCGACGCATGCGGATCGGCGCGGACCTGGCCGGCCCTCGATGACGCACAGATCGCGGCGTGGTACCCGCAGGAGTACTACGGCAACCGGAACGTCCGATTCAACCCGTTGTTCGAGCGGATCACGCGTTGGTTCCGGCGGCGGCGCGTGAACGTGGTGCGTCGTCTGACGAAGCCGGGGGCGGTTCTCGATGTCGGCTGCGGCCGCGGCTTCACGCTCCGCTTTCTGGCCGACGCGGGGTATCGCGCCACCGGTGTGGAGCTGTCGCCGCTCGCCGCGGCGCATGCGCGTGAAGCCCTAGGCATCGACGTCCGCACCGGCGACTTTCTGACGCAGCGTTTTGAGCCGGGGGAGTTCGAGGCCGTCATCTTCTGGCACTCGCTCGAGCA
>DATLWH010000085.1:0-6003 GCA_035576505.1 Thermoanaerobaculia bacterium
CCGCGACGAGCAGCAGAGCGGCGAGCAGATAGAACCACGCTGCGTCCATGCCCGTTTCCCAACAGTCTGTGAAGGGGACCGCCCTCAACTTCAAACTACCGGGGACGAAGTGGCCGACGAACGCGAACGCGCCGAAAGCGGCATGAACGAAAAGGAAACTTCCGCCGAGGAGTAGGTCTTCTCCGTATTCGGCGGGGATGGCCCGGACCGTTGGTTTGCGGTCAGCCGGCATGGCCGGGTTGACGGCGATCCACTGAAAACAGATGAGATAGAGCATGTAAAGGATCCAAGTCAGGAAATGCAGGTGAGGATAGAAAAGCAGTCCGTAAATCTCGTCGCTGTGCATGCCTCCCGGCATGCGGAGGAACAGCTCCCATGGTTGATACCCACTCCCCGCTGTACCTACCAGGGAGGGCTCGGCGTAATGCCGGATCCACAGAGCGAGTTGCTGGATCACGACGATGTTGTTCCGCAAATGGATGTCGATTGCCAGAGCGACGATGCACGCCAGGGCGAGAACGAAACAGGTTGTTGTCGAACCGACGAAATCGAGGAGCGGCTCATTCGACTCCCGGGTGAGTCTGGTAAAGAACGCGGCCAGCAGCGCGCCGACGAATATGAATTTGTAATGGAACCAACTGTCTTCCTGCTCGATCCGGTACTGAATCTCGTCGTTGGCTTTTTTCAGCTCGATCTGCACGAGCCCACCTGGGGTCAGCGCTGGCGCAACATTCGTCGGCGGGTGTGTCAGCGCAATCGGGCGTGCGGAGAACAACACAATGAGCACCGCGGAGGAGATCATCAACGCTGGAAGCCTATAGGTTGACCAAGAGCCATGGTTGCCAGTGCGCGCCCTCCACCAACGCCGGACGCCCGTGGCGAAGAAGCCGGCGATGACGACGATTTCGATCCAGAGGGCGATATTGAATTTTTCTGCGCAAGTCATCGCCAGTTACCTCAATAGCCGAGGCTGACACTCAGCCCGACCAGCCGCAGGTTCTCGCCCAGGCGGGGAAACCGCTGCTGCTCGTACCGAATGGAAACGAGGATCGTTGCCGGCCGCATGCGCGGCACGCCGTTGTTCAGCACCTCCGCTGAAGACAGGGACCGCTGGAACAATTTGGTGCTCAGCGCGGCGCCGAATCTGTAGTTCTCCAGCGCGTCCAGACCCGTGTCCGGGACATCACGTTTGTACGCGAATACGAGGTGGACGAAGGCGGGCGAAAGGCCGAGGAAGCGGCTCTTCGGAATGCCCGGCACCCGCTCTTCGTCAAGCAGCCGAACGAGCACGGTTGCGTCTGTGCGGAACTGGCTGTTGTCCTGTGAGCGGTCTCCGCTCACACGCGAGTTGCTCCAGGTCGGTTGCAGTGTGACGTCGATCCGTCCCAGTCCCCGGAGCGACGCGCCGACGAAGTAGTCCCGCCGCGTCACCACGACCGTGTCGAACCGCTCACGGTCGTCCGCAAAGCCGCCGAATGCGCTGATCCCGCGCGTCTCGAACAACTGACCGTACGGGTCGCGCAGAAACAGCAACGGGCGCAGAATCTGGTATTCGGCCGTGGCTCCGGCGATGCGCCGATCATGCCCGGGCGGATTCGCGATCGCCGGCCGGATGTCTTGCGAAGTAAACCTCGCGTCGAGATTCAGTTTGTCCGGCCCGATGAAGCGAGCAGCAGCCGCCTGCAACTCGACCTGGTCGATCCTTTCTGCTGTCTCAGGCAGCGTCTCCACGGCTCCGATGCGATTCAGGTGCGAGAGCGCAGTGCGGAGATAGACGTCGGAGCTTGCCAGTTCAATCGTCTTTTCGAGTGCTGCGCCGAACGTGCGAACGTCGACGTCGTTGAACGCGCGCGGGTTGTGAAAATCGGTCACCTGTGCGGACCCGATGGCCCGCCACCTGTAGAAGACGTCGAGAACCGGCCACGTATCGTGACGGAAGCGCAAGCGCTCCGCCGTTTCGCGCGGCTCCTTGAGCCGTACCAGCGCGCGGAGATCGTCATCCGTTAGTGCGATGTTGCGCCGCGACGCACTGGCGGAAAACAGCGCCTCGGCTGTGAAATCCCGCGTGTCGTGCACTTCGTCGAGATCGGAGGGCGAACGTGCGAAGCGGTCGATCGTGCTGAGAAACAGCGACGGTCTACCGTCGCCGCTCCAGCTCAGAGGAACTCCGTCTTCCTGATACAGCGCTACCAGCCCTCGGTCGATCCGGTCGAGAACAGGCTCGACGTACTCCGTCAGTCTCTCCGACTCCACGCCGGCTTTGAGAGACGACTGCCTGTGCTGGAGCTTTTGCAGCGCCCTGACGTAGTGGCGCTCAGCCTCGGCGAACAGCGGCCGGCGAGGTCCGCGGAAGTTCCGAAGGTAGTCGGCATAAAAGAGCTCGTACGCGGGCTCGCCGTCGTCGACTGCAATTGCGCGCTCGTAGAAATCGGCTGCACGGTAGTCGCCCAGCTGTTTCAGCAGTTCGGCGGTCACGAACTGATACGCGGCGCTTTGCCCGGCCGCCTTTGCGATACGTTCATCAACAAACTTGCGAAGCTGCGGCAGCCCCATCGTCGAGCGCAGTTGCGACGCGTCGTGCGCGACTCCGAACGGCACCGCTGCACGCTCGAGAAGCGTCTGCTGTCCGTGCAGCAGCAAGGGGAAGATAAGGGCGGCGGCAGCGGTACCGGCTCGTTCGAACATCATCACCTCCTGACTGCGCGCCGACGGGGGTAGGCCGGACAAACCTTCAACGTATCGATCGATGAAAGCGGGTTGAGGCCTGCATCCGCGAAGACCGACCACACCGTGGCCGCCAGTCCTACGCGAGCCGGGATGCACTGGAACGGCGTGCTCAAACACTGCTCGCGCGGCGGTAAGGTCTCGCCTCCCTCCAGGGTGCTGGCGACCACGCCCGATCCATCGCCGAACGGCGAGTCGTTCTGCGCCTCCGCCATCTGCGGGAGCAGGCTGTCGCCCTGCGACGCAAACCTCGTTTCCCCATACAGGCAGTCGACGATCCGCATTGCCACGATCGCCTGACCCGTGAACTCCCAGGCGATTCCGGCGGGGCCTCCGAACGGCTTCGCAACTAGGCTGAATCCGGTCCGCGTTTTGCCGCCGCTGGTCACGGTCACGGCTTGCTTTGCAAGCCAGTCGACAGGCCGCCGCCAATCGATCGCCGCCGTGTATGCCGGCGCCCGCGCGAGCGCGAGCACCGCAGAGGTATTTGCGTCGAGAAAATCGAACGTGTTGATTCTGTCGTTTCCCTTGACCGCGCCGTTGGGCACGATTCCGTCTGATGCGGGCGTCGCCGTCGTAACCGTCCCGGCGTTGAAGCGGCCGTCGGTCGAGTTGAACATCTGCATGACGAAATCACCTGCAACGGCTGCCCGCCGATCCCACTCGGCAGCTCCGACGTCGTCGGACGCGTACTGCCGGTCAGCCGCGGCAAGCTGCGTAAACGCAACGAAGATGTCGGCATTGTTCTCTGTAGTCTTCGCTGACCGTTGGTGGGTGTTTGCAGTCGCTCCGGCGGGGTATCCGTCGAGATACCCGCCGAAGCCGGAGGTGGAGGAATCACGGAGATTCGCGTAAATCCACTTCCCGATCGTGCGGGCGACGTCGAGGTATTTCGAGTCGCCGAGGCTTCGACGCGAGGCCAGCAGACCGAGAATGGCGAATGCGTTGTTGCCGCCGGTGGCGTCGTTGAGGATGGGACAGTAGCCCGATGGGCCGCATTGCTGCGTGCTCGCACTGAATCCTGCGAATCTCACGTCGCCTGCTTGGGCACCTGCGGGTGACTGATCGTTCAGCAACGCGACGTCACCGTTCTCATAACCGCTGTAGAGTCCTTGCGAGCCGTCCGTCGCGGTCGGCAATTGCTGGCCGTGATTCGGATGACCGGCTGCGTAGAAGAACGTGTCGGCAATGATCCTGGCGTGAGCTTGATCGTCGGAAGTTCCTCGATCCAGAAGCGCTTGCAAGACAAGCGCGGATTCGTAGATCGTGGTGGCGTTGCGATTCGCCTGATCCGGTGGAATCGGAACCCGGCCGGATAACGCGTTCTGCACCGGCACGACACCAAAGGTCTGTGTCGCCAGCGGGAAACCCAGCGCCGACTGCCGGACCGTCGGGGCCGGGGTGAATCGAATGTTGTCGAGCAGCAGTGTCCCGCCGTTCGGCGCATTGGTGCCGTTCGTGACGACGGTGAAGAGGACATGGACGTTGCTGAAATCGTCCGGCGCGAAAGAGCTCAGGGGTATCGTGATCGTCTGGAACGACGCACTCTGCGGGATGAACATGAACGCGGTCGTTCTGGTGTCCACTCCAAACTGAACGGATATGCCTCCCGGTGTGGGCGAGCGAACCTCGAAGACCACTGCTGTTGCGCCGCGAAGGTCGTAGCCGATGCCGCGTTTGTTGGCGCCCCAGTTTTCCGGCTCTTCGAAGTTGACTCCGGCGAACTCGATCGAGTCGAGCGCCTGGAACGACATGCGAAGTACCGTGCCTCGCCCTTGATCGAGCCGTGTCGGGTCGGTACTGCAGCCGTTGGCAGCTGCGGCGTCGTCGATACATGCCGAATCCACTGCGATCTTTTGAAAACTGCCGAAGAACCCGGAAGCGAAGCCGTGGTTTGCACCGGCATCACCATCCTGATAGACGAAGAAGCTCTGACGATTCTCGGCAGCGCGCTGGTTCAGAAGCTGGTAGGCGGCGTCACGATCGAGAGCGCGCGCGGCTGGGGTGCCTGCAACCGTAAAGCAGAAGAACAGAAGGAGAACCTTCGATACGTCGCGAACCATGACTACGTCTTCGAAATATAGAGAGACAGGTATCCCGATTTTCCTGCCCCTGAAGATGAACATCGACGCTTTCTCGGTTGCCGCGCAGCGTCAGTTCCTCGTCCTGCAGCACGCTATTGAACCGGGCGGAAAGGCAAACAAAGGCGGGGAGATGGGTTACCCCCGCGCGTGGCCGGAGCCGGGATCTCCCTTTGCCTCCGGATCATCCCCCTCCGCCGCGTTTGCCGCCGTCACGGGCTTGGGTGCTTTCGGGATACGGCCGATGCGGAGGCGGCGCAGTTCGGCGCGGATCTTCTCGACGTGTACGACGAGGTGGGTGTTGTCCGGATTCCGGACGAGGCGGCGCATGACGCCGTAGATGTCGAGGGCGGCCCGTCCCGCTTTGGCCTCGCGCACATCCATCATCAACGTGAGCCTTCTGGCGATGCCAAGGATGTGGGTGACCGCGGGGCGGAAGGCCTCGGAGAACTGAAGGGTATCGCGTGTTTCTGCGTTATTGAGCAGATCAACGCTGGTCAGCTCCTCGCTGCCCTCGACCGCGAATACGGCCATGGCGATGACTTCGCGTGGTAGGACCTTCCGGACCTTTCCCGCATCGGAGAGATCGTCCCCGTAACCAGGAACCTCGGCCGCCGTCGCTTCCATCGAGGAGATCATCGCCGCGGCGAGTTTCTGGTACAGGGTGATGCTGGGTGTGACCGGCGGCACGGGATCGTCCGTGGCCGCGGGAGACGTCGAAAGGGCCGTTTCGTTCCTGTTCTCCATGAGATCCTCATTCGTCAAGGCGAACCGCATGCGCGACACGCGCGGGAGGTCCGCCGTGTTACCCGTACGCCGCTCAACGAACGGCGGTCAGGCGATTACCACGTCGACATCTCTTGGACGGGGCTGGCCGCGATAAGGTTCCCGAGGGTGCCGGTTTCCGGCCGGGCATTCATGCTCGAAAGCGGACCATGCATGCTCCCAAACGAAGCATTCATGCTTCCAAACCGAGCATGCATGCTCCAATACGAAGCATTCATGCTTCCGAACCGATCATGCATGCTCCAATACGAAGCATTCATGCTTCCAAACCAAGCATGCATGCTCCAAAACGAAGCATTCATGCTTCCAAACCAAGCATGCATGCTCCAAAACGAAGCATTCATGCTTCCAAACCGAGCATGCATGCTTCAAAACGATGCATTCATGCTTCCAAACCGAGCATGCATGCTTC
>DATLWH010000086.1:0-10396 GCA_035576505.1 Thermoanaerobaculia bacterium
GCGCCCGGTCGTTTCCTCCGGTCCCAAAAGGAGAACACAGGTCCTGCAACCGAAGACCGACAACCGACAACGCGCCGAAGGCGCATTCATTCGAGGGATGAATATGAGAGAGAGAGACCGCGAATTACTTAGAACCGAGACGGGAAGACGTGCGGAATCGATGCTCCGCCGTTTCAGTGAGCACGCGCTGAAGGTGCAAGCGCTCGGAATCATGGCACCTCTTCTGCCGCCCGGGGAGACCTACGCCTCGATGCGCCGGAGGGTGGAACGGTTGCGGGCCGGCAAGGTGCGCGGCCTCGACCCGCGGATCCCTCCGCTTTTGCTCGCCGATCTGATGGAACTGTCGATCGAGAGGGAGATGATCACCCGGTCGGTGGTCGCGGAGATGGACGAACAGAGAGATCTTGAGCGGAAGATCAACGCGCGATTGGAGTCCGAGCGCTTCCGGCGCTCCGTGGCAGGCTTCCACACCCTCAAGAAATCCCCCGAGGCCGCCGATCCGGAGAGCCCGGTAGCGGAGAAAGTCCGGCGTCTCAACCGCCAGCGGCGGAACGAGCTGGGACGGCCGAGAAAGAGGAGGAGGGGGTAGTAGGGGAGGAAGCAACAAGACGAAGCATCGGCGCCGCCCGCCGAAGTAGTCGAGTTGGTGCGCGATGATCTGCCAACGCGTCCTCGTTCCCCATGTGGAGGAGATCAAGCGGTTGGACACTAAGCCCGCCGTCGCTGCAAGCTCGTCACCTTTCGTGCGATCCATGGCGCCGCGATCGCGGATCGACGTGCTAAAGTCCGAGCGCCAGCGCGGCTACTTCTCCGGTGGATCGTCCTCGCCGTCTTCGATCGCGGGGATTTCCGTCGGCAATTTCCTCTCCGCGAGATCGCGGAACTCGAGGAAATCGCGCGCAACGAGCATGTTTGCTACGTCGCGTGCCTCTTTCTCTACCGCGAGATCCCCCGACACCATGCAGCTTTCCAAAACGCGGTGCATGTCGCCGTCGTGCACGTAGGAATACAAGCGCCAGGGGTTAGCCGCCTCAACCGCCAGCGTCGTGCAGCGAATGACCGCCAAAGCGTGGGCCGGTGCGAGTTTCGCGAGTGTGGGCATCAGGTCGAACTCGTTATCGAGCTCGCCTGCCTTCGTGAGCGCCTCTTCGAGCTTCGCGAGACGCCACGCGGGGTCCAGCTTCTCTTCCGCGACCCAGCGCCCGAAGGCGCGAAGTTCTCCGGGATCGCCGCTCGAGGCGCGCGCCTGCCATAAGGCGATGCAGCGTTCGCGGTAAGCCGTCTCGTGTTCTTCGGCGTCTTTCATCTGCTGCACGGCGAACGCAAGGGTATCTGCGCGCGCCGCCACATCGGCGCGATCGAAGAAGAGGGAAAGAAGCGAGTCCGGTTCGAGCGATTCATCGCCATCAAGGTAGGCGATGATGAACTGCTGTCCGAGGCGGCGCGTCGATTCGCGACCAGTCCGGTTTGGGCCATCCGGTATATGAAGGCGCTGTAGCGCACGGCGATACACTGGCTCCAGTAGCTGCCGAACGCCTTCGGAGGTGTATTGGCCGAAGACGGCGTAGCTTTCGAGCGTTGCGTCCTCAAGCTCCGGATCGGACGCAGGGAAGAGCCTTTCGATGTTCGCCGCGACCCACGCGGGAGCGAGATGATGCAGGAAAAAGAGCCACTGTCCGTAGACCGCGCGCACGGCTGGCGATGTGTCTACGGCGGGATCGAGATGCAGATCGAGCATGGCGCGCGCCTCCGCCAGATCCTCGAAACCGTCGATGCCGTCGGGCCGCTGGACGCCGTCGCGCACCCACACGATGTAGCGCATGACAGCTTCCAGCGCGATGCCGCGCGTCGAGTTGATAGCGGTCGACATCGGGTCGCGGAGTTGCTCGTCGCGCCCAGCATCAGGATCGGGATCGGACATGAGTGGTTCTAACACGGCCCAAATGCGCCCGCGCAGTTCATGCGACGGCCCATTCCCCTTCTCCGAGATGAATCCTGCTTGGAACAGGCTCGCGATCGCCGATCGCGCCCAGCCCCAGTGCGGATCGTTGTCCATGCCGCGGTAATCGCGGCCGGAAACGGCCCGCTCCTGGGCGACGATCCAGGCGCAGAGCTTCAGCGTTTCATCCCAGTCAACCGCCACTCCGCCCTTCACCGCGGCTTCCAAGCCCGACAGTACACTCCGGACATAGGTCGCATCGAGCCCCATGAAGCGTGGGGCATTGCCTGAGAACTCCGCCGCGCGCATCTTCGCAATCATTTGGAGATCGCGGCCGAGACCTTCGCGTGTGGGTACCATGTGCAAACCCTGCGGCTCCCAGTTCACCAAGTATGCGAGGAGATCATCGAGCGTCATAGCGCCTAGCTGGTCCGACGGAATGGGACTCTTCGGCCCGTGCCACTGAGTGATCCAGTGCGTGAAGTCGCTGCGCTCTTCATAGCTGCCGTGCTTCGCGACGAGTTCCACGTACTTGCTCCTGGCGTCATCGGAGAGTTGCGTCTCCACCCACGCCAGCCGGTCGCGCGTCCAGCGTTCGGCGTAATCCGCGGCATACGCGCGGTCTTCCAGCCGCTTGACTTCCTCGGCTTGCGGGCCCGCGAGGATGCGATCAAGGAGCGTGCGTAGATCCACATCCGTTAGGTGCGAGACGACTTTCGCGACAAGCAGGTGATACTCGCGGCGTAGCGCCCATTCTTGCAGGTTCGCGTCACGCTGGACCTCGTCGCGTGCGAGCGCACTATCGGGGTCGGCGTAGGTCGTCACGAGGTGGATCGCGAGACGCCGGAAGAAGGTCCATCTCTGAGCCAGCAGATCCGCGACGATGTCAGAAAGTGCGTCGGGATTTGCGGTGATCGTCTTCTCCGCGGCAACGCGGACCGCTTCGGCAAGGTACTCGACGGGATTAAAGAATGGATTCTGTTCGTGCGGCGTGATCGCAGCGCGCCATGAAACGGAGAGGTCGTTCCCGTCTCTGTCCTCGCGTGCGTCCGCAAGCGCCTGATTCAGCAGGTCCAAAAGCAACGCGAGGGCCTCAGCTGGTCTCTGCGCGATCACATTGGCAGCGACGTCGGTCGCGAGGAAGCCGTACGTGTGCAGATCGACGTCGGCATCCATGTCGCGGAGACTGCCGGTCAGTTCCGTGCGGACATGGAGCGTCAGCAGTCGCCGAAGGATCGCGAGTGCAGCGTCGGCGTCTTCTTCGGCGATGCGCTTCACCGCCTTACCGAGATTTCGCGCGATGAAGTCCTCGCACTTGCCATTGAGCGCCTCTGCCATCCGCTGCAGCAGCGCTGCCTGCCGCTCTAGCACCAATTGCTCGACGATATTGAGGTACTGCAGTTGGTGGAACGATGCAGCAGGGATCGTCATGCCGCCAAGGATGCCTGCAACGCGCTCCGGCACCGTTTCGCATGCGCGGAGCAGGAAGTGCAGCGCGGGCCACGGCGCATAGGACGGCGGATCATCGAAGACGTCTTCCTTCGCGAGCGGTTCGAGCCAGCGCTCGACGGAAGCTTTCTCGTAGAAATAGCCGAGCGCGCGAGAGTTCTGAGGGATTTGATTGCGCAACTTCGAAACATCTTTCGCGCCTGGTTGCGCCTTTGCGAGGAAGACGTCAATCTTCGCATAGATCGTGGTGACGTACGAGTGCTCCAGTTCGTCGAGAAGCATCTCGAGCATTCTTTCGAAGTCGGCGATCTTCCCGCGGATCTCTTCCAGCGTCGGCGGTGCGCCGAGGTCGGCTCGGTGCGCCTTCTCATGGAGCTTCAGGTTCTTCCAGATGTACGCGATCGCATGATCGAGCGGGAGATTGAAGTTCGTGAGGATTGCCTCGATCGCGGCTGCGTCCCCATTCTCGTCGGGTCGCTCGAAACCTGCCGGCAGCAGCACCTTTTCGATGGCGCTCTTCAGTTCGCGCGCGCAGTGCGTTACGAGTAAGACGCGGTTCTCGACGTATGTGCTGTCACCGAGAATGCGGTGCAGGTCGCGATACATGGAGGCAGGCCCGTCTCCGAGGCGCGTGAGGCGCTCCAGGATGCGCGCACGGCGCGGGTCGAACTGCACCTGTTCCGGCTGGTCACTCGCCATGCTCGCAGCGTACACCTAGCTGCACGACGTCAGACTGCGCACGCTTAAATGCTGATCACACACTGGAAATCGAGCTGTACCTGTAGCGACTCGTGCCACCATCGTAGATGGAGGCCAACTGGGGTCGAACTTCGTTTCGGATATATGTCGTGCGACCTACTGCGGCCACCGAAGCGCGGCGGTGAATCCCGGGATCGCCATAGCTAGATACTCCGAGTTCGCGGACACGACGTCCAGCAGTTCGCACGCGAGGACGGTGTCGACCGACTTGCCGTCGCGGTGGGCGAGGCGTTCGAGGGCCAGGATCTCGAGTCGGGGGATGCGCACTTCCAGGTCGGCGAGGCGGAGGAGCTCGGGGATGGCGCCGGCGAGGTCGGCGCCAAGGGCTTCTTCGATCGACTCCTGGGACCAGAAGCCCATGGCGAAGGAGGCCAGCTCTCCCCACGACAGCATCACGCCGTGAGGGGTGTCCATTCCTTCCAGCTCACCGACTTCCATCCATCCGAGGACGTCGCCCAGGGGCATGCAGAGGATCTCGGCGGCGTCGCGGACGGGGTAGGTGTCCTTCGGTTCGAGGAAGAGGCGGCGGATGTGCGTGGCGGCGTCGGTCATGGCATGATTCTCCTGCGCGTGATGTGGCGATCGCAGCGTGTCGTCGCAATCGTACTGTAACGATAGTAGCAGGACGATCGCGGTGTGTCAATATCACTTACGAAGGTTGGATGGCTGACTGATGGCTCGCGAGGCTGAGATTTTTGGTGCGGCGCTGAAACGCTGGCGTGAGAAGCGAGGGTTGACGCAGGAAGGGCTTGCCCGCGCAGCGGGCATCACCACCAGTTACGCCAGCCAGGTGGAGCGTGCTGAGAAAGTGCCCAGCCTCACGATCATCCTGAAGCTGTCCCTCGCCTTGCACCTCACGCCGGGCGAGCTGCTCTCCGATTTCACGGCTGCGTCGATGAAGAGGCTGCACTTCGACTGAGCGATACGCGAGAACGCTCCGGCACCCCTGCCGGGGTGCCTGTCCCTTTTTTGATCGCTAACCGGTGGTAGAGCGCTCCGCGCTCAACCACCGGCTACCGTCCGCCACGCCTCCGGCGTGAGGTGTCACTTCGGCTTCGAGCTGCGGATCGCCTGTACACTTGAAAGGCATGGAAGGTTGAAATGGCCTGGGAAGATCCTATCGTCGCGGAAACGCGCGCGCTGAGGTAGCAGTTGATGGACGATGTCGGAAACGATCTGGATGCGCTCGTGAAGTACCTGAAGGAGCGGGAGCTCGATCATCCGGAACGTCTCGTTTCCCTGCCTCCTCGTCGCCCGATAACCGCATCCACGGCATCAGAAAAGAAGTAGAGCGGCTACTGCTGGCAGACCATGGTGTACCGTCTCCGGCACCCCTGCCGGGGCCCGGGCAGGGGTGCCTGTCCTTTTTGATCGTGAACCGGTGGTGGAGCGTTTCGCGCTCAACCACCGTCCGTCACGCCTCCGGCGTGAGGTGAAAAACGAAGCGTTGCGTTGGTTTGGACCCTTCGGTTGCGCCGATACCTAATCGGTCGTAGTCTTGGATTTCTGGAGCGTTCGATGACGCAGACAATCGAGGCCATCTATACCGACGGCGTTCTGAAGCCTACGGCCGAGTTGCCCCTTCGGGACAATCAGCGTGTTCGTTTGACCGTCGAGACGATCGACGAAACCAACATGGATCGCGAGGCCGCCGTCACACGTCTGAAGGCAGGGATTGCGAACATGCGTTTCTTCTCGGAGGGACCGCTTCCCAGCCGAGAGGAACTACATGATCGCCGTTGACACGAACGTCCTCATCTACGCGTGCGATCAATCGGAGCCGCGCCGACAGACGATCGCACTCGACCTCATCGCTGCCTCGACAGAAGGTGTCCTGCTCTGGCAAGTGGCTTGCGAATTCCTGGCGGCGTCTCGCAAGTTGAGCAAACAAGGATTTACCCCAACTCAGGCCTGGAGCCGTCTCGCTGAATTCCGGGATCTGTTCCCGCTCGTATTGCCGACCGCTGCCAACCTCACGCACGCGCGGGAGTTGCACGTTTTGCATGACGTTTCGCTGTGGGACGCCCTCATTCTCGCGGCCTGCGTCGAAGCTGGCGTCGACGTTCTCTACTCGGAGGATGTGCCGGGACTGGAAGCGTTCGAGACCGTGCGTGTGATCAATCCGTTTAGGTGAGCGGCCCGCGAGGAGTTCGATGAAGAGGTTGCGCTTCGACTGACCGACGCGCGAGAACCGTCCGGTACCCCTGCCGGGGTACGACAGTTGTGCGGATCGGTGACCGGTGGCGGCGCGTCCTTCGGCGCTTGCCACCGGCTACCCTACGCACGCCTCCGGCGTAGGGGCGTTGGGTATGTTTTGGGTTGCAAGGTCTCGCGGTCTTGACATTTCGCAGTCTCGCAGTGCAATCCTGCATCCGCTCAACCCACGACTGCGAGATCGCGAGCCCCAGCGACTTCGCAACCCAGCACCCCAGCAACTCAGAAACCCCGCGACTGCGAGACCCCGCAACCCCGAGACCGCGCAACCGCGCGCCCTACTTCTCCGCGATCCTTCGCGCGTAGTCCGCGGCGCGGTCGAGAAAGCCTTCGATCGACCTTCCCAACGCCAGCTTCTCGTTCAGTTCGGTGGCCTTTTCGAAATCGAGGCGCAGGCGCTCGGCCTCGGCCAGGTAGTAGTCGCGCAGGCCGATCTCGATCCGGAACTCCGGGTACTTCTCCGCCAGGGTGCGCATCCACTCTTCGACCTGCCTGCGGCGGTCTTTGTCGCCGGCGCCGCTCCTCAAGTCTTCCAGCAGCGTCGTCACGACGCCCGACAGGATCTGCGTCCGCTGGTCGTGCAATGGTTCCTCTGCCTTGGGCAATGTTTCCTCTGCCATGGGCGTGGATGTTAGCAGCGAATACAATGCGCCGCGATGAAAGTCCTGGTCGCGAATCGCGGCGAGATCGCGGTCCGCGTCATGCGGGCCTGCCGCGAGCTCGGATACGCAACGGTCGCTGTCTACTCCGAGCCTGACCGCGCGGCGCTGCACGTCGTCTACGCCGACGAGGCAATGCCGATCGGACCCGCCCCGTCGCGCGAGAGCTATCTGCGCATCGACCGCATCATCGACGCCGCGAAAAAGACCGGCGCCGAGGCCATCCACCCAGGCTACGGCTTTCTGGCCGAGAACGCCGGCTTCGCCCGGGCCTGCAGCGATGCCGGCATCCTCTTCATCGGCCCATCGCCGGAGTCGATGGAGGCCATGGGCTCGAAGACCGAGTCGCGGCAGCGGATGCAGGCCGCCGGCGTGCCGGTCGTGCCCGGCCTCACCGAGGCCGTGAAATCGTTCGACGAGATCGCCGCCTTTGCGCACGAGGCTGGCTTTCCGATCATGATCAAAGCCTCGGCCGGCGGCGGCGGAAAGGGAATGCGGCTCGTCGAGCGCGAGGAAGATCTCCATCAGGCTTTCGAGCGCGTCACCAGCGAAGCGCAGTCGTTCTTCGGCGACAGCGCGGTGTATGCCGAGAAATTCATCGCCTCGCCGCGGCATATCGAGGTACAGGTTCTCGGCGACCGGCATGGCAACATCGTCCATCTCGGCGAACGCGAGTGCACGCTGCAGCGGCGACACCAGAAAGTAGTCGAAGAGTGTCCCTCCCCCGTCGTCGATGCTGCCCTGCGCGAGCGGCTGGGGGCGATGGCGGTCAAAGCGGCCGCGGCGGTCAACTACTACTCCGCGGGCACGATCGAGTGCCTGATGGGGCCGGACAAACAGTTCTACTTCCTGGAGATGAACACGCGGCTGCAGGTGGAGCACCCGGTCACGGAGATGGTCTGGGGCGTCGATCTCGTCAAGGCGCAGCTCCGCATCGCGCGCGGGGAAACGCTCGGCTTCGCCCAGAAGGACCTTGCCCCGAGCGGACATGCCGTCGAATGCCGCATCTACGCGGAAGACCCGGCCCACAACTTCGCGCCATCGCCCGGCCTGATCCGCAGCCTGAACCTCCCGCAGGGGCCGGGAGTACGCAACGACAACGGCGTTTACGGCGGGTACACCGTGCCGGTGTACTACGACCCGATGCTCTCGAAGTTGATCTGCCACGCCGGCACGCGCGGCGAGGCCATCGACCGGATGTCGCGGGCATTGCACGAATACCGTGTCGATGGGATTCGGACCTCGATCCCGTTCTTCACGTTCCTGATGCAGCATCCCGACTTCCGCTCCGCCAACTTCGACACAGGCTTTCTCGACCGGCTCCTGCCGGAGCTCGACCTGCAGCATCGGCAGCCAGCCGATGCCACTCGTGACGCCGCGCTCGTGGCCGCGGCGATCATGGCCTTCGAGGATGCGCAGAACGTCCGTCTGCCGGAGGAGACCGATTCGCGATGGAGACAGTCCGGCCGGCTCGAGGCGTTGCGGGGGCGCGATTGAAACTGATCGCGCGTTATGGGAACGAAGACATTCCGCTCGAGGTCGAGCGTCATGGCGGGAGCTACCGTGTGAAGCTCGGCGACCGCTGGATCGCGGCCGATCTCGTGGCCGCCGGCGGACTCCGGTCGCTTCGGCTCGAGGACGGGACGCAGGTGCCGCTTACCCACCACCGGGAGGGGACGACACACCAGATCACGATCGGCGCCTACAGGATGGACGTCGACATCGTCGATCCACTTGCGTTGCGCCGCAAGAGCGGCGACGACCACCTCGGCGACAGCGGCATCATCAAGGCACTCATGCCCGGCCGGATCGCACGCGTGCTGGTCGAGAAAGGGGCAACTGTCCTGCGAGGAACCGGCCTTCTCGTGCTTGAGGCGATGAAGATGGAGAACGAGATCCCCGCTCCCGCCGACGGCGTCATCGACGAGATCTTCGTCAAGCCCGGCGACACAGTCGAAGGGGGAGCGGTGCTGCTGCATCTGAGTCCGACGTAGGTCGGGGGTCGCGGGTCGGGAGTCGTGAGTCGGGGGTCGGGCCTGCGGTCGCAAGGCCAGGACCGATGTGGCACAGACAGTCTTGTCTGTGCCCCCGGCCTAAAACGCCCGGCCCTGAGGGCTTGCAATCTCGAGTCGTGCCGAGACCCCGCACAGACAAGAGTGTCTGTGCCACATCGGTCCTGCTGATCGCCCGCTCCGACCCCCGACCCCCGACTCCCGACCCCCGCTCCATCACATCTATATAATTCACACACATGTCGTCCATCGATCCGTTTGTCGCGGGGGGGAGCATCCTGTCGTTCCGGCTCATCGAGCGCGTGGGCGCCTCGGTCTGGCGGGCGGAAGACACACGCAGCGGCAGGACCGTCGCTGTCAAAGTCCTGACCAAACAACTGCCTCGTGATGCGGCCAAGCGCGAGGAGGTCATCCGCGCCATTCGGCAGGGAGCGGCGCTCTACCACGCCTCGCTCGTCACCACCATCGAAGTCACGCCGGCCGACGACGCTCTGCTGCTCGTGATGGAGTGGTTTGACGGCCAGCCTGTCGACACCGCCTACCGCGGCCGCGCCGCCGACCGAACGGAGTTCTTTCGCGTGGCCTACCAGCTCGCCGACGCGGTGAAGCTGATGCACGCGAAGAACATGCTTCATCTCAACATCGCCGGCGATTCGGTCATGGTGGCCGCGAATGGACAGGTGAAGCTCGGCGGCCTCAATGCGTCAACGTTCCTGCCGCGGCGGGAAGGGCCGGGCTCGGCGTTTGCGCAGAAAGGGAGCGATCTGAACGCCACCAGCTACATGGCGCCGGAGCAGATCACGAATCAGCCCATCACGCCGCAGACCGATGTGTTCTCGATGGGCATCGTCATGTACGAGGTGGCTACCGGACGCCGCCCCTACCTGGCGGCGACCGCGGCTGAGGTTGCACGCAAGATCGTCGACGAACAGCCGCCCTCGCCGAAGGCCGTGAATCCGGCCATCGAAGGGACCGTGCTCTCGGTGGTCGGGAAGTGTTTCTTCAAAGATCCCTATCGCCGCCACAAAGACGCGAAGGCGATCATCGACGACATCGTCAAAGTCGATGGCGAAGTCGTGGCCTGGGCCAATGAGATGGCGCGTTCGGCCCTCAACGTCGTGGCCAACGCGCGCCACGCCGTACAGGCGCGGCAGTCGGTCATTCTCGCCGACGACATCGCCAATTACGATGAGGTGAATGCCCTCGATCCCGCCGCCGCCGGCAAGGCCGCCGCGCGGATGCAGCAGATCCTGGGCGAGGCCATCTACCTCTTCGATGGCCAGGTCACCGATCCTTTCGGGGCGCGGTTTGTCGGCGAGCTGTCATCGGTCGAAAATGGGCTCGAAGCGGGCCGCAAGGGGGAG
>DATLWH010000087.1:0-2338 GCA_035576505.1 Thermoanaerobaculia bacterium
AGATGCAGCGCGCGCTTCTGCCGCCGCTCATCACCGGCGCGGTCGTGTTGATCATCGGATACGCCCTCGGCGTGCGCAACGTCTGGACGCTCCTCACGCTATTGTTCGGCGGCTACGCCGCACACGTAACCCTCGCCCAGATGTGGTTGCCGTTCCGGCAGCGTCTGAAGAAGGGCGACGCCTTCGGACCCGCGCTCGTCGACACGCAGCTTCGACGCGGGCGGCGCCGCTTCGGCGGTTACATCGTCCACGCCGGCGCGGTGATCGTATTCGTCTCCATCGCCGTCAGCAGCACGATGCGCACGCAGCAGGAAGTAACTCTGAGCCGCGGCCAGAGCACGACGTTCGCCGGAAACACCGTCACCTTCATCGGCACCGAGGAGCGCACCGAGCCGCATCGGCAATCGACCATCGCGCGATTCAATATCACCAGGAACGGTAAATCGGTCACCACGATGGAACCGCGCATGAACCAGTACGCGGCCATGCGCGAACCGATCGGCACTCCGGCCGTCTATTCGACGCTCGCGGGCGACTACTACATCTCGATCATGAACCTGCAGGGCGACCAGGCCGGAGTGCTCATCATCAACATGCCGATGGTCGGCTGGATCTGGTTCTCCGTGCTCATGATGGGCGCCGGCGGCTTGATCGCGCTGATTCCGGCGCGGCGCCGTACGTACGTCGTCGTGCCTGAGACCGCGGCGCAAATCGACGGGGAGGCCGCGGCATGAACCGGACCGTCCTGATCATCGGCGTCGTCATCGTCGCGGCGATCATCTTCATCCTCTTCGCCGGACTCGGCAAAGACCCGCAGCACATCGACTCGCCGCTCATCGGCCGTCCCGCGCCGCCATTCACACTGCGGGCGGTTGGCACCGGCGAGACCGTCGACCTCGAATCGCTGCGAGGCAAGCCGGTCATCGTCAACTTCTGGGCGACGTGGTGCGGCCCTTGTTTCGAAGAGCACCCCACGCTTGTCGCCAACGCGCGCAACCTGCCGAATGTGCAGTTCGTCGGAATCGTCTTCAACGACACCGACGACAAGATCATGCGCTTCCTGGCCGAGCGAGGATCGGCGTATCCGACGCTGCTCGACGCCAATGGCAAGACCGCCATCGCCTACGGCGTCGGCGGCGTGCCGGAGACCTTCTTCATCAATCCCGCGGGGAAGATCGTAGCCAAGTTCGAAGGCCCGCTTTCCACCGAATCCCTCCAGGAGAATCTGGAGAAGGCACTCCGATGATCGCGACGCTCTTTCTGCTGGCCATGATGCAGATCAAAGCGCCGGACGCCGAGCAGTTCGTCGGCGCGCCGCAAGGGAAGCCGCTGGCCGGTCCCCAACTTGAGCGCCGGGCGATGGAGATCTCCTCCGAGCTGCGTTGCCCGGTCTGCCAGGGGCTGGCCATCGGCGACTCACCGTCGCAGATGGCCTCCAACATGAAAGAACAGGTGCGGGAACTGCTCGCGCGCGGCTACACCGAGCCGCAGATCCTCAGCTACTTCGAGAAGTCGTATGGCCAGTTCGTCCTGCTCAAGCCGAAGTTTCAGGGAGTGAACACGCTCGTCTGGATCCTGCCGGTACTGGCTCTGGCCGCCGGCTTCGCTCTCGTCGTCACAAAAGCGAAGAAGCTCGAGACGGCACCGGAGAAAGTGACGGTCGCTGCGGAAGAACCGGCGGACGATCCGTACCTCGCACGCGTTCGTGAGATGGTGGAGAAACCATGACCGACTGGCTCAGCGCCACCGCAATGATCCTATCCGGCGGCATCGTCGGGTTCATGTTCTGGTACGGGATGAAGGGACGTGCGGCCGCCAAGCCGGACCTGGAACGGCTCGACCTCGAGGCCAAGCGCGACGCGCTGCTGCAGCAACTGCGCGAGCTGAAGGAAACAGGCGGCAGCGCGGACGAGCAGCGCCGGCTGGAGCGCGAAACAGCGGATGTTCTGCGCACGCTCGACAAGCGTGGACCCGATAAGCGACCCACAGACAAACGCAAAACGGACTCTCCCGTCCGGCCGGAACCGGCAGAAGGACTGCCTGTAGCGCTCGACCCACGTACGGTCGCCGCCCACGCACGTGCGGCCTCGATCCGCGGCTTTGTATGGGGCGTGCTCTCGCTGGCCGTGCTCGGCGGCATCGCCTGGTTCGTCTCACAGCAAGCCACGCCCAAAACGGAGGGGACGACGGGCGGAACCCCGATGGCGACCGCGAAGCAGCAGGCAGCACCGCAGCAGACCGACGCGGCGCTGCAACAGATCCAGGCGGCGGTGGCGAAGACACCTGACGATCTGGAGATGCGCAATCAGTTGGCCAAGGCCTACCTCGAGCGCGAGAA
>DATLWH010000088.1:0-4570 GCA_035576505.1 Thermoanaerobaculia bacterium
ATACCGTGGCCCGGCCGCTTGATAACCAACTCCTGGAGCGTGATCTGGTCCGCATCCGGGCGCGCACGGGAGCCGAGGTCGTCGACCGGAAGCGCGCGGCGCGCGCGCTGCTCAAAGCATTGTCGCGGAAGGGTGTTGTCATCCTCCTTCCGGACCAGGCGGTGCAGCCTCGCGAAGGCATCCTCGTGCCATTTCTGGGCCGTCCGGCATGGACGACGGACGCACCCGCAAAAATGGCTTTGCGCCAGCAGTCGGAAATTGTGTTCGCTTTTTGCATTCCGGACGAAACCGGGCACCGCCTCGAGTTTGAGGAACCAATCCGAATCGATCAAATGGGCGATGACGAGAAGAACGCCGAAGCGTTGACGACGCGCATCAATGACGTGATTTCTCGACGTATCGCGGGTCGACCGGAGTTATGGTTGTGGATGCACGACCGCTGGAAAGGGAACGCGTCGGGTGAGATCGAAGACGAAACAACAGATGGCCAGTGAGACAGTCGTAGTCGGCCTCAATTGGGTAGGGGACAACGTCCTCGCGCTCCCGACGTACCGCGCTCTCTATCACCGCTTCCGCGGCGAGGGTGGCATCACCGTGGCCGCGCCACGCCACATCGCATCGCTGCTCGCCTCGGCCGGTATCTTCCGCAACGTCATTCCGTGGAACGGCGATACGCGCGAACGCATCCGGCTGCTCAAGGCGGGCCGTTTCCGCCGGGCCGTGATCCTGCCGAACTCATTCCGCGCCGCCATGGTGGCGTTCGCGGCGGGGATCGGCGAGAGGTGGGGCTATGCCACCGACGCGCGGGGCATTCTGCTGACGCACGGCGTGCGCCGCGATCCGGCCCGCGGCCACCAGCTCGAGGACTATTCGATGCTGCTCGCGGCGATGAACGCGCCGCGCGTCGTCGACGAGATCCCATCCATGTCCATCCCGCTGCACGTGCGCGAACGGGCGGGACGGCTGCTCCGCGATGCCGGCGTCCGGCTCGACGAGCCGCTGTTCGGTCTGCACGCCGGCGGCCTTTACGGGCGCGCCAAGCATTGGGGCGACGATCGCTACGGCGAGCTGGCGGAACGTCTGCGCGGAGCGGGCTTTTCCGTCGTATTGCTGACCAGTCCCGGCGAGAGACAGCAGGCCGAGGCCATCTCCGTCGCCACCGGCGGGCTTCCCATCATCGGCAATGACGGCGATGTGTTGCACCTTGCCGCCGCGATCTCACACTGCTCGGTGGTGGTGACGAATGACAGCGGGCCGCTGCATCTGGCCACAGCCCTGGCCGTTCCCTCGGTCTCGATCTTCGGCCCGACCGATCCCGACCGCACGGTGATCCCGGGCGCTTCGCGCGTCGTCCGCAAACCGTTTGCCTGCCAGCCCTGCTACAAGCGCGAGTGCCCGCTCATGCACCACGGCTGCATGAACAAGATCACGGTCGATGACGTTTTCGCCGCGGCGGTCGGTCTCTTCAACGAGATCGACGGAAAGATCGAGACCGACGGTGCGGGCGCCGTGGCATTCGGCAGCGAATAGTTCCGTCGGGGCGACCTATAATCGACGTCGATGACCGCCGACGACGAGGGCCGGCTGTACAAGATCGGTGAAGTCTGCAAGATCGCCGAGGTGCAACCGTACGTGCTGCGCTACTGGGAAACCGAGTTCCCGCCACTCGCGCCGAACAAGAGCGGCGGCGGACAGCGTCTCTACACGCGCAACGAGATCAACGTCATCCTTCGCATCAAGCAACTCCTTTACTCCGAGGGATTCACCATCGCCGGGGCGAAGAAGAAGCTCGATCTCGAGATTGCATCACCCCCCGGCGACGTCATGCCGGCCCCGCCGGCGAAGGACGTCGTTCGAGCGCTCGGCGATGTGAAGCGCGAGCTGACGGCGATCCTGCGTCTGCTCGATTCGTGAGGCTTCGCGGGAGTCGGGGGTCGGGGCATACGCACTAACTTAAGCGAACGGCCAGACGCCGCGATAGCGGCAACGAGAGGATAGCCAGGGGTGCGAGCGTTTTTTGCGAGCACCCCTGGGTTGTGATGTCTATTGAATCCGTGCCGCGTCAGCGGCACTAGATCGACTCCAACGCTGGTGCCGCTGACGCGGTACGAAGGCTATAGCATCTCGTTACCAGGTGCTCGCAAAAGCGCTCGCACCCCTGTCTATCGTCTCGGGCCGCTATCGCGGCATAGGCACTTGGGTTTGCCGGGTTGCACGTGTGCGTATTGGGGTCGGGGGTCGAAGGTCGGATATCGGGGGTCGAAGGTCGGATAGAGGGATGAGAAGCATTGTCTCCGACCCCCGACTCCCGACCCCCGTCCGTCTACGCCGCCGGCGGCGGCGGTGGTTTCTCCGGCTGCGGATCCGGCGTAGCGCCTGGCGTCGTGTCGCTCCCTGTCTTCTCCGGAACCTTGAAGCCGAGGTAGGTGCCGGAGCTGATGCCCATCAGGCCGAGCAGAGTGGCGCTGAACTGCGGCATGGCCAGGTTCTTGTACACCGACGCGACAAAGATCACCCCGAGCACCAGCGTCCAGACGAACATCTGGAAGCGGTGCAGGCTGACTCCGGTCGGGTCGCTCAGCACGTCGTTGAGGAAGCCTTCCGACTTTCCGCCCGGTTCGTCTGGTGCCGGAACCGCCTTTTTCTGATCGATGAGCGTGGCGCCGAGGGCCGTGGCGGCACCGATGCCGATGAGAGCGAGGATCGACTCGGTGATCGTGTCCAGTTCGTCCGTGACCAGCCACACAAAGACATACGCGGCGATGACGAGGAAGAACCAGAATGCCATCTGAAAGAGCGAAAGCGAGTAGGGGCGCTCGTGAGGCACGGGATGCGTTCCGCTGCGAACGAGGCTGGTGGTGCGGCAGAGATAGAGGAAGACGGCCAGCGACAGTGTGACCAGCACGAGAAAGGCGAGAAAGTGCGTGTGGGGAATGATCTCCAGGTCGAACGTGGCGGTGCTCGGGAGCGAGGTTTGCGCGTCGGCGCCGACACTGATGCTGATCCCCTCCGCCACATAGCCCGGAGGGCTGCCGAGGAGTGTGTGCCAGGCGGCATCGTCATTCTTCGACCGTAAGAGGCGAAAGCGCACGTGACCGGAGACCGGGTCGCACGACTCCGGCTTGTCGCCCTTGATCGGCATATTCTCGATGAAGAGGACGATGTTCTGGCAACTGCCCGCGCTCTTCAGAAGCGCCCCGAAATTCTGGACGTGTACGGAGATCCGGTCGTCCAGACCGGCCCGTTTCGGATTGTCCCTGAAGTAGGAGTGCGCGAAGTAGACGCGCGGCGGACCGCCGTCGTCCTTCACATGCGGCGCGTCGGGCGGCTCCCACTGAGCCAGCACCGCCGTGGCGATGAACAGAGAAAGAACCGCGACGATCGTCGACCGCATACGCACCTCGTTTCTGCCGGATTTGTGGACTGCAACGATTCTAAGACAAAGGGCGGGATACGGTTTCAACAGATTGCGTGTGGGGTCGTAGGCTGGAAGCATGAAGCGCATGCGCATCGCTCACGTTCTCGCTCTCTCCATCGTCACCCTGGCCTTCGTCACCTGCACTTCCGATATGGACTCTTCCGATCGCCGGCCGCGGAGCTATCCCGGCGCCGCCGACGGTGAACGTTCCGGCGGATTCGCGCGGGCGGGTGCGGGCGACGGGTTGGACATGATTCCGCCGAACGATTGGTGGCACGATCCGAGGATCAGCGTGGCCGTCACGCTGACTGGCGAACAGCTGGCAGCGCTCGATAAAATCAGTCATGAGCAGAGCGAGGAGATCGCCCATCTCGAGCGAGACACGATGATCGCCGTACGCGACCTGCGGCAGGCGGCCGATTCGAGTCAGCCGTCAACGGCGGACATTACCGGTGCCGGGCAGCGTCTCCGCGGCATCCGCGACGCACTCTTCGACCGCCGGGTGCAGATGTTTGCGGCCGAGCGGACGCTTCTCAACCAGACCCAGTGGATGGCGTTGCAGCAGGCTCTGGCCTCGCGCAACCGCCCCGACCAGAACAATCGCGGCTACGGAGGACGCGGAGGGCGGGGCGGCATGGGAGGGCGTGGGCGGTTCCCCGGGTAAGCGACGGAGATTATTTCGCCGTGGCGATAAACCACTGATTGTCGAACGGGTCGATGACGAACGCTCCACGCTCGCCATACGGCTTGTCTTCCGGCGGGTTGACCGAGGTCGCGCCGGCCTGCATGGCCCTCTCGTACGCGGCGTCGACGTCCGGCACGAAGATATGGATGGCCGCCGGCGTCGGCTGCGACTCACCGTGCACTTCCCCGAGCTCGATCACGGAATCGCCGATGCGGACCCCGGCGTGCGCCACCTCGCGGCCCGGCATCTCGGTCAGGTGCTCGACCCTAGCTCCGAACGCGTCCTCCAGGAAAGTGATCAGGCCTCGCGCGCCGCGCGCATGCAGGAACGGCGTGACGGTGTGATACCCCTCGGGGCGGGGACCGACGCCGGGCTGCTTGCGGGTTGCGCTGCCGCTGCCAGCGAACCGCCGCTGCAATTCCTCTTCCGTCACGTTCTCCTGATGGCTGGCCAGGTACCAGATATTG
>DATLWH010000089.1:0-4039 GCA_035576505.1 Thermoanaerobaculia bacterium
AAATTGTTTTCACGAGTTTCCCTACGTCCGTTCATGAACGCAGTCCACTGTTCGGCAAGCTCCAACGCCCCCTCATCCGCCTTCGGCACCTTCTCCCCCCCGCTGAAAAGCGCGGTGGGGAGAAGGACGCTCGATGAACACTGTGTCTGCGATTCCACTTAGCTGGTGAGAAATGCGGTTGGGCAACCAACGCTGCCGGCCGTGCCGGCCCGGCCTATCGTCCCGCCAGAAACGCCGCGATCTTCTCGTTGACGAACTTTCTGTCCTCGGCGGAGATACCGATTCCCGCCGGATGACCCCAGAGAGACGGAACCGGCGTCAGAGTCACGTGCGGGATGAAGCGCGCTTCGTATCGGGCGTCGGTGACCGGGAAGTAGAGGTCGGTCTCCGATGGCATGTAGAGCACCGGGACCTTGATCGACGCAAGGGCCTTCTCGATGTTGCCGTCGAACCCCTTCGTGGCACCGACATCGTGGCGCTCCCAGGTGCGGGCCTGCAGGATCAGATCGTTTGCGTCGGCACCGGGAATGAAGCCCGTCCGCATCGAGGAGAGAAATGTCTCGAAGGTCGTCCCCGGCGGCGTCATCTGCCGCCACAGCTCCTTCCGCCACCACTCCTGAGAGAAGAGCCATCCGGTCCAGACCAGCCCGAAAAGCTCGACCCCCTGTTTGGGCTGAACCGTGTAGTCGCCTCCCTTGAAGGCGGGATCGAGGGCGATGGCGGCGATCTGGGCCTCCAGCCGGACCACGCCGTGAGGCCAGCACTTCGCGGTGCCGGACGTGGCCACGATCCGGTCCATGAAGTCCGGATAGCTGACGGCCCACTGGAAAGCCTGCTCCGCTCCCATCGAGAAGCCGGCCACCGCCTTGACGTGCGTAATGCCGAGACTGAGCAGGAGCTGATGCACCGCCTCCACGTTGTCCCTGATCGTCGCCACCGGAAACCGCGGTCCGTGGAACGGCTCGGGCGTATTGCTCGGCGACGAAGAATGACCGTTGCCGAAGAGCTCCGTGGCCACGAGGAAGGATTTCGCCGGATCGAGCGCCTTCCCCGGCCCGATCCACGGTTCATACCCGTGAAAGTCCGCCATGTAGTGAGACGGCAGGAGGATGACGTTGTCACGCTTCGCGCTCAGGCTGCCGTACGTACCGTAGACCACCTGCACATGCGGCACGGTTGCGCCGCTCTCGAAGGTAAAGTGATCGAGCACGAATACGTGGCGTTCGCCCGGAACCGCCGGGGCCGATTCCTGCGCAAGGACCGGCGCTGCAAGCACGGCCAGGATGGCGAACGTTTCGGCGAGGCGTCGAAGGTTGAGCACACCTGCATTATCCCGCGAGGAAGGCCTCGCTTCGAGACCCTGGCAGGGTCCTGTGCGAAAAAAAGTTGCCGTGAGTAAAATGGAGAGACGACCATGCGATTCAAGAACGCGCTCCTCTGGACCCTTCAGGTGCTTCTGGCCCTGCTCTTTCTCTTCTCCGGCGTCATGAAGTTCGTCCTGCCCATCGCGGAAATGACCAAACAGATACCGCTTCCCGGCGCCTTCCTGCGGTTCATCGGCGTCGCGGAGGTCCTCGGTGCGCTAGGGTTGATCCTCCCGTGGGCCCTTCGCATCAAGCCGTTCCTCACTCCGCTGGCCGCCGCGGGGCTGACCATCATCATGATCGGCGCGACGGTGCTCACGGCCACGCGCATCTCCGTCGCCTCCTCAATCACGCCGCTGGTCGTGGGACTGCTCACCGCATTCGTGGCTTACAGCCGCTGGCGACCCAACCCACCGAGCCAGCCTGCTGTTTGAGCTGAGAAGCAAGGGGCATCGCTTGCTGGCGACCCACGCCTCCTTCGCAAGCGAGAAGGTCATCGCCCGCAAGCGAGAGGGCCGTAGCCTGCATTTCAAGCGAAGCCGCGAAGGGGCGCCGTCACTTCACGGCGGAGGAGGGACTCACAATCCAGCCCCGCGCTTGGCGCAAGGTATGCGCTGACTCAAAACGACAAAGGCGGCGCGATCCCGGCAACGAAGAGGGTAAGGGTGCGAGCGCCTTTCTGCTCGCACCCTGTCTACCGTCTTTGGGCCGCGATCGCGGCGGGGATCGCCCAGCCCAACGCCTAGTTCGCTGCCACCCCCACATCCGCGATTGCGGCGACGAAGCTCGAATCGGCCGAGACGTTGTCATTCACCGCCGCGTAGCCGAAGACCGGCGCCGCCGCGTCGAAGCTCAGCGTCAGATTCGCGGCGTTCGAGAGATCGACGCCGGGGAAATAGGCCCCGATCCCGTTCTGCTGCTGCGAGAGCGCCCCCAGCGTCACCTGGCCCTGACCCAGGAACGTTCCCGTCTGGTCGCGCAACTCCAGGCGTACCGTCACCGGGGATGTATTCGGATTGAAGAACCCGAGGTTCGTGCGGGCGCCGCTGTTCAGGTCGACCGTGCGGTTCGACAACTGCGGCAACACTCCTCGGCGGAGTGCATTCGCCCGCGGCTGCGCCGGGATGAACTGCCCGAGCGTTCCTTTGCCCGACGCGCGGAGGTCGGCGAAGATGTGAGACGTCACCGCGAGCTGGGCCACACTCGACACGCGGAGCGCGCCGAGCGTTCCGGAGACGTTGAGGCCGGCCGATCCGCCGATGTCGTCGAGAACGGCCGTGGCGCGCGGCGCGAGATTGACGACCAGCGATGCCGCCGCCGTGGCGTTGCCGGTCAGATACTCCACCAGCGCCACCGTGCTCTGCGAATAGGATGGATTGAAGACGCGGACGTCGGTGACGAACGTCTGTCCCAGTCCGTTCGTCACCCGGCCGGCAACGGGGATGTCGTACTCATTCGTGGCAGCGAGCTGCCCGCGGACCTCACCACCCGGGAAGGCCTGCGAGTGGACGTTGGTGTAGTAGCCGCTGGCGGTCGATACGCTCCCCAGCGCGGTCAGATCGGCGGCGGGCAGCGTGCTCACATCCACCGTTCCATTCGTTCGGCCGTTCGGGATCTGCGCCGCCGACGTGGCGAAGGGGATGAGGACCGGCCCGTTCGTGCCGGCTGGCCCACGATGAATGTGCGCGAGCGTGGCGTTGTTTCCGATCCCGCTCGTATTGACTTCCCAGGTCAGGTTGAGGTTGATCGGATCGAAGGTGATGAAGGCGCCTCCGAAAGCCGCGCTACCGGTCGGCGGCACCTCGTTCGCCCCCCGCAATTCGGCAGAGTAGGTCACCGGACCGCCGTTGACGAACGCGAGCTGTCCGCGAATGGCGCCTCCCGGGAACTGCGTCGTATGGACGTTCACGTAAAAGTTGCCGGGGTTCGCCGCCATCCGCGCGGCAACATCCGAAGCGATCGGGAAGGTCCCCGTCATCGTGCCGCCTACGAACACGCCACCGAGCCCGATCAGGTTCTCGACGACCGGGCCGGCCACGCCCACCGCCCCCTCATGGATATGGAAGTTGTTGATGGCAGCGCCGAGGTTGCTGACCGTGATCGTCACGGTGATGTTTGCCCGGGTCGAGTCAAACGTCACCGTGGCGTTGCCGAAGCCGGGAGTCGTGGTCGGCGGAACTTCCTGCGAAGCGGTGAGCACAGCCCCGAGAGTCTGTCCGAACGCTGCGGACGTGGAGAGGGAGATGACCAGGAGAGCGATGATCAGTGGGATACGACGCATGATGTCCTCCTCGCGCAAATAAAATCACAGATCCAGGGGGATTAAAAACCCCCGGCTTGGATTAGTCGCGGTAGCGACATGCACATCGCAGGCCTGCTGGAGCGGCGTGGCGGCGGCGATCCGGTAGCCGTCGTCACGCATCGCTAGCCACACAGGTCGAGCCGCCGGCGCGATGAACCAGGCCGGAGAGGATGATCTTCACCCCAGCGTGAGCGGCGGTAGAGCTCGGCGCAGTCGCCGCGCCAGCAAATAACCGCAGAACCTGGGTTGAGGAAGCGAGGACCGTTGGCTATTGGCTTAGCGTTTTTGTCATGGCGCCGGCCACGCTGGCGCGTTCCTGTCGAGCAGAGCACGAAGACGGGGGGCGATGTCCGAGAGTGAGAGTTGTTCGGAG
>DATLWH010000090.1:0-2545 GCA_035576505.1 Thermoanaerobaculia bacterium
TTTGAGTTGGATATTTCGGATCCCGTTCCAGCTAGTAGTTGCGAGATGTCGGATCACGTTCAATTTGAATCCGCATATTCTCTGTGACCATCACCTCGGCCAGATGTTATTCGCCCGATTGATGTCCGGCAGCGCTCGACGCGGATCCACCTCGGCGCGAGTAATCCGCTTCTTCTCCGGCCCGCGGTAGCCGAACACCGGGCCAAGGTTCCACATCTCCACCGGCAGTTTGACGGTGGTGCGGGTTCCGTCGCTGAACGTGAGCGCGATTTCGGCGGGCATGATCATCGTCCCTCGATTCCCGAGATAAACGTTGGAACCGCCATCGGCGCGAGTCGCAACGGAATCGACTGACTGATCGAGCCGCGCGGTGGAGTAAATCCATCCGCGCCAGAACCAATCGAGATCCATTCCCGATTCATCGCGCATTATCCGAAAGAAATCCGCCGGCGTCGGATGCTTGAACGCCCATGCCTTGATGTACTCGCGAAACGCCGCGTCGAAGCGATCCTTGCCGAGGACCTCGTAGCGGAGCATCTGCATCATGAGCGCGGGCTTCTGGTATCCGACCCAGAAGAGATCGTGCACCTGCGTCGGGTTGGTGATGAGCGGCTGTTCCTCGCCGGGCTTGGCGTGATCGGCGTAGAGATGAAGCGGGTGCACCTCGATCGAGTCGCCGTACGGCGTGCCCTGGAAATATTTCGCGGCGTTGCCGAGGTCGATGAATGTGTTGAATCCTTCGTCCATCCACGGGTAGAGCCGCTCGTTGGACCCGACCGTCATCGGGAACCATTCGTGTCCGAACTCGTGCGCGATCACCCACTGCAGGTCTTCGCGGGCGGGAC
The DNA here is from genome assembly GCA_035576505.1 of Thermoanaerobaculia bacterium. Taxonomy (GTDB): domain Bacteria; phylum Acidobacteriota; class Thermoanaerobaculia; order Gp7-AA8; family Gp7-AA8; genus JADGNZ01. The sequence goes on from DATLWH010000090.1 coordinate 846, forward strand.
TGTTGGGCGTGAAGGTCAGCATCGGGTACTCCATTCCCTCGATGGGACCTTCTATGGTTGTGGCGTGCGACCATGGGTAGCGGTACCACTGCTCGCTGAAGTACTTGATCGCCTCGCGCCCCATGCGATTGACTTCGGTCCACTTTGTCGCGTTGGGCCGATAGAGACTCTCGATGAGAATTCCATCGTAGCCGCTGGCGTCCCAGCGGAAATTGGGGCCGGCCGCAAACGCAAAGTCGCGGACATTGTTGGCGGTGTAATGCCAGGTGAACGACGGCACCGGATTGAGTGGTGATGCGTCCCCCTTTGCGTAACTGCCGGGGCGTGTGCGTTCGAGGCTGCCGGCCTCGTCCGCGCCTATGATCGCAACAGCCGTCTCGGATTTTCGCGCCGCCGCGAGACGGGTGCGCTGGGCAGTGGTGAGGACTTCTTCGGGATTCGCGAGCTCACCGGTGGCGGCGACGATATACGACGCCGGCACCGTGAGCGAAACATCGAAGTTTCCGTACTCGAGATAAAACTCGCCGGCGCCGATGTACGGCTCGTGATTCCAGCCACGGACGTCGTCGTAGACGCAAAGGCGCGGGTACCACTGCGCCATCTCGTAAAGCGGGCCGTCGTGCCCCATCCGTCCTCCGCCCTGCGGCGGAACGTTGAAATGCCAGACGGTTTCTATATCCAGCGACGCCCCCGGGGCGAGCGGCGTCGCGAGATCGACGCGCATCGTCGTTCCATAAACCGTGCGCTTCGCGTCGACGCCACCAATTCGCATCGACTCCATGTGTCCGCCGCCGTTGAATCCCTGGCAGGAGAAATCGAACGTGCTTCCGAGGAAGACGAGCGGCGGCTGATTGAGTTGGTTGGTGATGCTGTTGGGCGCGCAGAGATTCTGCTCGACGAACAACCATAGATAGGGCAGCGCGTCGGGCGAGTGGTTAGTGTAGTGAATCGTCTCCCGACCGCGTAGCTCGTTGCGGGCGGGGTCGAGCGTCGCCGCGATCTTGTAGTCGACCCGCTGCTGCCAGTACTTCGCGCCCGGCCGGCCGCTGCCGGTCCGGACATCGTTGGGCGCCGGGAAAACGAGGGGTCGGAACGGCGAGCTGTCGGCGACCTGGGCCAGCGATGTCTGCGCCTGCGCTAAATGATTGGGTACAGCCAGCAGCACAGCAGCGAGAAGGGCAGTTTTTTGCACAGACGTGATCCTCGGCAGGGGCAGGCAAACAAACCGATTGGACGGTAAATATGTCCAACGGGAGGTGATCGGCCACGGCGGAACTTTCCACGGCGTGGTCGCGTAGTGGAGTTTGGAGGGTCGCTCGGTGACGAAACTTCGTTCGCGGAGAGAGTAGTCGATGGATCCGGTCCCGGTTCGCCCTGGTACCAGTGACGCGCTGTTCGCGCGCACGATCGATGCGACGGTTCACCCGCCGATCGTGCGGGCACAGGAAACGGTAGCCGCTCTCGTCCCCCGCGTCGCGCAAGCTGCTGCCCCTCTCGTCTCCCCGCTCTTCCTCAGCGCGCTCGCGCTGACGCTCATCTTCGTCTGGATCGCGCACCGCATGCGATACAGGCCGAGTGCGTTGGTGCTGGCGGCGTTGCTGGTGATGACGCTGACCTCGTTCCAACCCGTGCAGAAAGTGGATCCGCCGCGCCTCGCCGATGCGAGAAGGCCGAGAACCAGAATTGGCGGGGTGAGGCCA
>DATLWH010000091.1:0-8500 GCA_035576505.1 Thermoanaerobaculia bacterium
AGCTGAAAAGCGCTGGGGGAGAAGGGCGCTCGATTGGAGAGTACTGAATTTTGGAACGGCGAGGGCGCGCGCGCTTCGCTGAGTACGAAGATCCAGGATGACAGCGTGGATGACAGCGGTGTGCTCCACAAACGAGGGCGCGCGAAACCACGAACGCACCTAGCCGCTGCATTCGTCGCGATCGCGCCTACACTTGTAGCAGTGATGGAGGAACGATGAACTGTCCGCGTGATGCCGCAGTCCTGGAAATGAAATCGATCGGGCAACGATCGGTCCGAACCTGCCCGATCTGTGCCGGCATGTTCCTCGGGCACGGGGAACTGAACCAGCTCGCCGATCCAACTCCCGGCGACCTCGAATTCTCGACCGTGGACCTCGACACGTTTCAACACGAGGACGATCACGGCCCGATCGCGTGTCCGAACGACAACACTCCGATGCGCAAGGTCGACTTCAACATCGACACGGCCATCATCCTCGACTACTGCCCTACCTGCCGCGGCTTCTGGCTGGACGCGAACGAGCTGGCGCGCATCAACGACGAGGTGAAGCGGCTGAACGAAGCCGGCGCCGAGGTGCCGGACCCTCTCCTCGTTCGTATCGCTCAGTTCTTCTGGTTCATCCCGGTGCCGCACTGAGTACTGCAAGGTCATGCCGGCCTATTGCCAGCCGAGAATCACATGGGGCTGGCCGGTCATTCGTTTGATGGCATGCTCCATCAACGGTCATGGAGACTGTCATCAACGTTGATGCGATCGGTCATCAACGATGGTACGGACCAGTCATTCGTTAGATGGCATGGTCTATCAACGGTGATGGGACCGGTCATCAACGAAGGTACTCGTCAGTCATTCGTTTGATGGCATGGTCCATCAACGGTGATGGGACCGGTCATCAACGAGAGTACTCGCCAGTCATTCGTTAGATGGCGTGCTCCATCAACGTTGATGTAGCTGGTCATCAACGATGGTACTGATGAGTCATTCGTTTGATGAAAATGCCCATCAACGTTGATGGAGCTGCAATCAATTGAGGAACCGGTTGAGCCTTGTCGAGGCCGCCAGCTTGACATCGAGGCAGGGTCGGAGGTTCCATGAAGTCATGAACGATGACAACGCGAGCGTCCCGAGCGACCCTGTAGAGCTTGTCCAGGAGCTGCGCAGGTTCCGCGAGCGAATCCCGAACTACGGCCAACTGACCGTTCAACAGGCGCAGTCGATGACTCGGGTGGCTAACCTCCCTCCAGAGTTTGTCAATGCCGGCCTCGTCGCTGCCAAAGGGTACGACAAGACGGAAACGCTCACTGGAATGACGGGGGAGGAGTTGTGGCAGCTTCGTGAGGCTGACGGACCCTGGACGATGTTGGAGGATGAGCTGGTCGTGTTGCTGCGGGGCGTCCACGCGGCCAACCTCAAACGCCGGCACACCATCGGCCAGGCCGTCCTGCAGCTCTACACCGTGCTGCGCAGCCTCATCAAGCAGAAGGAACACTCCTACCTGATTCCCTTCGTGGCGATGATGAAAGAGGCGAACCACATCCGCGGCAAGGGGAAGCAGAAGGCTGTGGCCGAGGAAGAGCAGAGTCCGTCACCGAACGAGGGGAAGGACTCGTAGCGGCTTTTTGGTTCGCGGTCGCGTGAATCCCATGAAAGCCCCGGTAGCGTATGCCGCGATAGCGGCGCAAAGAAAGTAGCCAGGGGTACGAGCGTTTTTTGCGAGTACCCCTGGTGCCCAGGACAATCCATGTCGTGCCGCGTCAGCGGCACCAGAATCGCCGGCTGTGCCCCCGTTCGGCGTCGAAAAATGCACTTCATGGCACCGGCGTGCGCTTCGAGGTTTCCGCGAAAGAACGCCTCTCTCGGCTTTGTCTCTAGCGTGTGCAACACAAGGAGAACAACATGAAAACGACAGTGTCGAAGTGGGCAGTGAAAGCAGCGGGGGCGGGAGCCGTCGCGCTTCTTCTGGCGACGCCGTCATTCGCGCAGTCGCGCGGTGACTGGAGCCGCAACGATTCCAACCGCGGTCAGCAGACGAACGTCACACGCAGCCGCGACAACCGGTCGAACAACTACGGGAGCCGCGAGACGCAGCGCGCCGTTGCGCCGGCAAGGTTCAACACGTTCAGCCGCGAGCGCGAAGTCTATCGGCCGAGGTTCGAAAACCGTGACCGTGACTTCCGCGGCGGCCTCTCCATCAACGTCGGTGGCGTCTTCCGCGGCGGCGCGATCGCGGTCGGCGTGGGGAGCGTGCCGTATGCGTACGCCCCAGTGGCGGTCTACGGCAGCGGATACGTGCGTGGTGTGGTCGAGAACGTCGACTACCGCGACGGCGCGATCGTGGTGCGCGATGAAGCCTCCGGCCGTCTCATCACGGCAGACCTCGCCAGCGGCTACGGCCTCGGCGAGCTGCGCAGCGGCGACTACGTTCAGCTCACCGGACAGTGGCTCCGCGGCGGCATCTTCGACGTGGCCCGGATCGACAACATCAGTGCCCGTTGATGAGTGCCAACGCACCGCGGGAAAGCCCGAGGCATCGCGCCTCGGGCTTTTTTTGTTTGCGCAGAGGAACGTAGGTCGGACTCTCTAGTCCGATCAGAGCTTGGGAGACCGTGAATCGGATCACGCAGTAGACGTAGGTCGGACTCTCCAGCCTGGATTTCTCACCATCTAAGTGGAATCGCAAACAGAGTGTTCATCGAGCGCCCTTCTCCCCACCGCGCTTTTCAGCGGGGGGGAGAAGGTGCCGAAGGCGGATGAGGGGGCGTTGGAGCTTGCCGAACAGTGGACTGGTTTCATGAACGGGCGTGGGAAACTCATGAAAACAATTAACTTCAGCGCGAGCACCGCCCCCTCATCCGCCTTCGGCACCTTCTCCCCCGCAAAAAACCGCGGGGGAGAAGGGCGCTCGATGAAACGGAGTGGTAAGAGGTTCGGAGAGTCCGACCTACGTCTTCGAGCGTTTTTCGAAAGGCGTGCATCGCCGGAAATGCGGGTTCGGATCGACCGGCCAACTACGGTAGAGTGCGCCCGACAGAATGAACTACCTTGCCCTCCTGGCAGCGTCGGTCTGGGCTCTGCTGCGCAACAAACTACGAAGCTTGCTCACGGTTCTCGGGATCACCATCGGCATCGCCGCGGTCATCTGCGTGGTGGCCATCGGCAAGGCGGGGCAGGCCCGTGTCGAGCAGCAGCTCAACAACCTCGGCGACAATTTCGTCTGGATCGAGGCCGGCGGCCGCGCCGTCAACGGCGTCCGAACCGGCACGCACGGCACCCCGACGCTCACGCTCGGAGACGCCCAGGCCATCAAGAACCAGATCCCGATGATCAAGAGCGTCTCTCCCAACGTCGACGGTTCGATCCAGGTCATCTACGCCAACCAGAACTGGTTCACGTCGTATCGCGGCGTGTCGCCGGAGTACTTCGACATCAAGCGCTGGGGCATCGATCAGGGCGCCGCCTTCACCAAGGACGACGTCGACCGCTCCGCCGCGGTCTGCGCCATCGGCCGGACCGTGCGCGACCAGCTCTTCGGTCCCGAGGATCCGATCGGCAAGGTGATCCGCTTGCGCAGCCTTCCCGTCAAAGTGGTGGCCGTACTCAGCCCGAAGGGGCTGGCCATCTCGGGACAGGATCAGGACGACACGGTTCTGCTCCCTTACACGACCGTGCAGAAGAAGCTGAAGGGCGTGACCTGGCTCGACGACATTCTCTGTTCGGCTGTTTCGCCCGATGTGGTGAAGCTGGCCGGCCAGCAGGCAGCGGCGCTGCTTCGCGACCGCCATCACCTTCGCCCCGAAGAGAACGACGACTTCAATATCCGCAACCCGGAGGACATCATCAAAGCCCAGCTCGAAGCCAGCCGCACGCTGACGCTGCTGCTCGTTGCCATCGCCTCGATCTCCCTGATCGTCGGCGGGATCGGAATCATGAATGTGATGCTCGTCTCGGTGACGGAGCGAACACGTGAGATCGGCGTACGCGTCTCGGTAGGTGCGACTGAGGAGGCCATCCAGATCCAGTTCCTGGCTGAATCGGTCATCCTCAGTCTCGTCGGCGGCGCGGCGGGGATGGTGGTCGGAGTGGTCGGGTCGTTCTTCGTCGGCCGTGCGCTCAACTGGCCGATGGAGATCTCGATGAAGGCGGTGATGCTGGCCGCGCTTTTCTCGATCGCCGTCGGCGTCTTTTTCGGATACTACCCGGCGCGCAAGGCCTCGCTCATGGATCCCATCGAGGCGCTGCGTTATGAGTAAGAGATTGACCCGCCGTCATTGGATCATCATCGCGGTCGTTCTCATTCTGGCGCTGCTCGCGGCCTCGGCGCTGGTTCGTCGCGGTGATACGACCCAATACATCACCGCCAAGGTGCAGGAAGGGGAGATTCGCGACGCCGTCGAGGCCAGCGGCACGGTCAACGCCGTCATCAACGTCCAGGTTGGCTCGCAGGTGTCGGGCACGATCGCCAAGCTCAACGCCGACTTCAACTCGCGCGTGCACAAGGACCAGATCATTGCCGAGATCGATCCGCGCCTGTTCGACGGAGCGCTCCTGCAGGCGAGCGCGGACCTTCAGAACGCCAAAGCCAACGTCATCGCCGCGAAGGCCAACCTTTCGAAAGCGAGGGCGGGGCTCGCACAGACGAAGGCGGAGTTCGACCGGGCCCGCGTGCTGACGCAGAAAGACATCGGCAGCCAGTCAGCCCTCGATCTGGCCAAAGCGAACTACGAGTCCGCAAAGGCGGCGGTCGATGCAGCGGCCGCGAGTGTCACCCAGGCCGAGGCGCAGGTCAGCCAGAAGGAAGCGGCGGTGGCCGTGGCCCGAACGAATCTGAACTACACGATCATCCGCTCGCCGATCGATGGGACCGTCGTGGCCCGCAACGTCGACGTCGGGCAAACCGTGGCCGCCTCGCTGCAGGCGCCGACGATCTTTTCGATCGCTCAGGACCTGGCCAAGATGCAGGTCTACGCCAAAGTGGACGAATCCGATGTGGGGCGCATCCGCAAAGGGCAGGTGGTCACGTTCAAGGTCGATGCGTTTCCAAAAGAATTGTTCCAGGGAACGGTGAGCCAGCTTCGCATGAACCCCACCACCATCTCGAACGTCGTCACGTATGACGCGGTCATCGACTTCGCCAACCCGGACCTCAAGCTCTTTCCCGGCATGACGGCGTATGTGACGATCCCTGTCGAGACGGCGGAGAACGTCGTCAAGCTGCCGAACGCCGCCCTGCGATTCAAACCGCCTCTCTCTCCGGAGGCGGTGCGTGCGCTCTATGCGAAGTACGGAATCGAACCGGAACAGTCGGCCGATGCGCCTGCCGCTCCCGCCGGTGGGAAACGGCCGGCCCGTGCTGAGCGCGCGGTGGTCTGGCAGCTCCATGCGGACGAAACCATCGAGCCGGTCGAGGTGGGTCTCGGCATCACCGATCACGCATACACCGAGGTCAGGAAGGTGATTCGGGGATCGCTCAAACCGGGAGACGAAGTGGTCACGACTGCCGTGACTTCCAAGTCGGGCGGTCCCGGCGTCCAGGGCGTCCGGCGGTGAGCGTGTGACGAACGGCCAGGCCATCCTCCGCGTCGAGGACGTTCACAAGTACTACCAGCTCGGCGAGGGCCGACTGCACGCCCTTCGCGGCATCAACGTGTCCGTGGAGTCGCGGGCGTTCATCGCCATCATGGGATCGAGCGGCAGCGGAAAGTCGACGTTCATGAACATTCTCGGATGTCTCGACCGCCCGACCTCGGGGCGTTACTTTCTCGAGGGAACCGACGTCTCCAGCCTCGACAAACGCCAGCTCGCCGGCATCCGCAACAGCAAGCTCGGCTTCGTGTTTCAGGGATTCAATCTCCTGCCGCGCACGAGCGCGCTCGAGAATGTGCAGTTGCCCACGCTCTATACGAAGATCGACAAGCTGGAACGTACGAAGCGCGCCACCGAGGCGCTGGCGCTGGTCGGCCTGGCCGACCGCTCGCGTCATTTTCCGTCCCAGCTCTCCGGCGGCCAGCAACAACGCGTCGCCATCGCCCGCGCCCTGGTGAACCGGCCGTCGATCCTTCTCGCCGATGAGCCGACCGGAAACCTCGACAGCCGTACCGCGGTCGAGATCATGGAAGTCTTCCAGCATCTGAACGAGCAAGGCCTGACCATCGTCCTCGTCACCCACGAGCCCGACATCGCCCAGTTCGCCAAACGCATCATCGTCTTCCGCGACGGCAGGATCAGAAAGGACGAGGAAGTAAGCGACCGCCCCCGAGCGAGCGAAGTGCTGCTGGCGATGCCGACGCTGGAGGATTAGGGCCGGCACGGCAACTTGTAAGGATTACTTACAAGTTCAACGATCCGGAAATCCCGGATAGTTGGGAGGGCATGCGGAGGAAGACTCACGCGGACAGGCGGACACGCGGAGAGAAGAGATGTGCATCCGTCGAACCTCCGCATCTCAGCGCCTCTGCGTGAACAATCCGAGGACGCGACTCAGAACTGCCTGCTGCCTGCGGCGCAGCTCTACAAGCGGTAGGCGAATGAGTCTCGTTCGATGGGTTTTGCCTGTGCCCGCAAGCCGATCCAGCTCGCGCAGGTGAACCTGGATGTGATCTGCCGCTACACTCTCGAGATGCGGCTAGGCATCACCGGCCGGCTGCAGGAGCACGCATGCCCGACATCGAGCAGCCGCAATCGAGCATCATCCTCTACCAGACGGAGGACGGCCGGACGCGCATCCAGTGCCGGTTCGATCTCGATACGATCTGGCTCACGCAGGTCCAGATCGCGGAGCTGTTTCAGACGTCCGTCCCAAACATCAATCTCCACCTCAAGGCCATCTACGCCGAGGGGGAGCTCACGCCGACGGCAACTATTAAGTCTTACTTAATAGTTCGAATCGAGGGCGCCCGTCAGATCTCCCGAGCGGTCTTGCACTACAGTCTCCCCGCCATCCTCGCCGTTGGCTACCGCGTGCGCAGCCACCGCGGCACGCAGTTCCGCCAGTGGGCCACGGCACGCTTGAGCGAGTACCTGGTGAAGGGCTTCACCATGGACGACGAGCGCCTCAAGAACCCTCCTGGCAAGGGGCAGACGGACTACTTCGACGAGCTGCTGGAGCGCATCCGCGACATCCGCTCCTCGGAACGGCGTTTTTACCAGAAGGTGCTGGACATCTACGCGACGAGCATCGACTACACACCCAACACGGAGATGACGCAGCAGTTTTTCGCCACGGTGCAGAACAAGATGCACTGGGCCACCCACGGACACACGGCGGCCGAGGTGATCCACGAGCGCGCTGACGCCACCAAACCGCTGATGGGTCTGAAGACCACGCGTCCCGGCAAGGTCATTCGCCGCGAAGACGTCTCGGTAGCCAAGAACTACCTCAGCGAAGAGGAGCTCCAAACCCTCAACCGGATCGTGAGCCTCTACATCGAGTTCGCCGAGCTCCAGGCCTTAGGCCGCAAGCCGATGACCATGCGCCAGTGGGTCGAGAAGCTGGATGAGTTCCTGAAGATCTCCGGCCGCGAGTTGCTGGATCACGCCGGGCTGATTTCCGCCGAAACAGCAAGGGCAAAGGCGGAACGTGAATACGATCGCTACCGCGTCATGGCTGATACGGAGCCGCGTCTGGTTGACGTCGACTTCGAGCAGGCCGCGAAGCGGCTGCCGAAGCGCAGATGACTGGAGCGGAGACTGTTACGTGATCATCACCTCGTGGCGTCCCTTCTTATCGTTGATGACCACCTTCGTGACCTCCGGTCCCGCCTCGAACGAGTCGGTGGCTGTGATGGAGAACGGCTCGTCGGGATCGCCGTTCGCCTCATGCCACAGGATGTACTCGCGCACGGATGCCGAGGAATTCGGCCGGTCGAGCCAGGCCGCGTCCTCGACGCTCGGCAGGTCCACCTTCGCGGTGACCTTCACGGTCCCGCCGGTCCGTACGGCAGCATACGTACCCTCGGCCAGATCGAGCCGGGCGTATTCATCTTTGATCCAGCGTTTGAACAGCGCGATCCACTCCTCCGGCCACGGCCCTCCCGCGTTCGGCGGAGGCATGGCGCCGTCTTCGATCCAGTTCAGGAAGACGTTGTTCCCCTGCCCGTCAGGCGTGGCGCGGAGACGCACCTGGTCATAGTCGAACAGGTCGAGCTTTCGATTGCCGCCCAGGCGCAGCATGTGATCGCGGTCGATCGGCCGCATCATCGGAAGGATGTGCAGTTCCCAGCGGACCTTCTTCATTGTTTCCCCCGGTCGAAGACGAACGACACCTCGGCGAAGCGCACTTCCGACCGGAGCGACAGCGGCACCGACGTAGCCGCCGGATCGGTCAACTGCACGTCGTCGAGAACGACTGCCAGCTTCCACGTTGCGCCGGCATACTTCTTGGCGAGGTAGCGCAGCTCCGTCGTGGCGTCGACGTACAGCACCGCCTCCTCCGGCATGTTGTGCTTGCCGTGATGCAGCGCCCATATGCTGTAATCGCCGATGCGGTACCGCCGGCTGAA
>DATLWH010000092.1:0-6112 GCA_035576505.1 Thermoanaerobaculia bacterium
CGCGTGGGTTGAGGGCGAAGCCCGCGCTGTGTCTCTGTGGTTGAAACGTGCTTGACTCACATCCACGGTTCATCCGCGGACGGGCCGTAGATCGACGGGACCTTTCCCTCCGCCAGGCGCAGGTAGATCGAGAACTGGCCGCGATGATGGATCTGATCGTGGAGCAGGAACCAGATCCAGTCCTTGCGCGACTTCTCGCCCATCGTCTTCGGCCCGGTGAAGACGTGAACGTTCTCGGCCAGCGTCTCATCGGATGCGGCGCTGACGAGATCGTAGAAATCCTTGTGCGCTTTCTCGAGCGCGGCCACCAGGTCATCCCACTTCTCCGGCGCGGACGGGGCTGCGGGTCCTCCGGGCGGGATCCCCTTGGCGAACTCGTCGTGCCAGACCTTCGTGCCCATGATGCACTCGTGCACGAAGACCCAGGCCAGCTCGCGAGCCGTCTTCAACTTTGGATGAGGGCGAAGGTCGCCCTTGTCTTTTGGATACGCCCGCAGCACACGCATGGTCCTGTCGTGCTCTTCGTTGAAGGTATCGAGGTACTGCTGTTTGCCGCGCATCGTCATGGCTCAGCTCCTTTGGAAGTCAGTGGATTCGTAGATTAGTGGATCAGGAGCCGGAGGAGAACGAGTCCGATGCTCTGGGTCCCTGATCGACTAATCCACGAATCCACTGATCTACTTCTCCCATCACAAACCGCGCCCGAATCACTTTGATATAGTCCGGCCCAAGGCGCTGTGTCTCTTCCTCGCGCCATTCCGCATCAGAGGATGGAAATGCCTCACAACACCTTCAATACTCTCGATTCCTTCGACCTGGGCGACGGGCGCCGGGGACAGTTCTACTCGCTGCCGAAACTCGAGGCGGCCGGCGTCGGCAACGTCTCGAGGCTGCCCGTCTCGATCCGCATCGTTCTCGAAGCCGTCCTTCGCAACGTCGACGGCAAGAAGATCGCCGAACGCGACGTCCGTACGCTGGCCAACTGGAAGGCGCGCGCCGAGAGGACGGACGAGATCCCGTTCATGGTGGCCCGTGTGCTGCTCCAGGACTTCACCGGTGTGCCGCTCCTGGTCGATCTGGCGGCCATGCGCTCCGCCGCCAGCCGCGCCGGCGCCGATCCGAAGATCATCGAGCCGCTCGTGCCGGTCGACCTCGTCATCGATCACTCCGTGCAGGTCGACTACTCCAATCGCCCCGACGCGCTCCAGCTCAACATGGACATCGAGTTCAAGCGCAATCAGCAGCGCTACCAGTTTCTGAAATGGGGGATGCAGGCCTTCAACGGATTCGGCGTCGTTCCGCCGGGCATCGGCATCGTCCATCAGGTCAACCTCGAATACCTCGCCCGAGGAGTGCTGGAGAAGGAGGGCGTGTGGTATCCCGACACGCTCGTCGGCACCGACTCGCATACCACCATGATCAACGGACTGGGCATCGTGGCCTGGGGCGTGGGCGGCATCGAGGCTGAAGCGGGGATGCTCGGCCAGCCGGTCTACTTCCTCACCCCCGACGTCGTCGGCGTTCATCTGAAGGGAGCCTTGCGCGAAGGGGTCACGGCCACCGACCTCGTGCTGACGATCACCGAGATGCTGCGCAAGGCGAAGGTGGTCGGCAAGTTCGTCGAGTACTTCGGCGAAGGAGCGGCCTCGCTGGCGCTGGCCGACCGCGCCACCATCGCCAACATGGCGCCGGAGTACGGCGCCACGATGGGCTACTTCCCGATCGACGAAGAGACCTGCCGCTACATGCTCATGACGGGCCGCCCCGAGGCGCAGGTCAACACGCTGCGCGCCTACTTCCGGGCTCAGGGACTGTTCGGGATGCCGAAGAGCGGCGACATCGACTACACGAACGTGCTCGAGCTCGACCTGGCCGGCGTCGTTGCCAGCGTGGCAGGGCCGAAGCGGCCGCAGGACCGCATCCAGCTCGATGACATCCAGCGCCAGTTCAACGAAATGCTCAAGGCGCCCGCTCCGGGCGGCTACGGTAAGGCCGAGAACGAGGTCGCGCGGAAAGCGAAGACGCTGGTCGGCGTGACCTCGACCGGAGCCGGGCACACGCTCACCGGCGGCGGCACGCAGGACTCGCGCACCGCGCCGAACGCATTCTCCTCCGCGAAGAAGAATACGAGCATCATCACCGAAGAAGAGATGCTCAACAACCGGCCGACGCCGGACCGCGTCTCGGCCGATTCACTCTCCGACGAGTTTCCGATGGCGGTGGCCGAGCTGCACCACGGCGACGTCCTCATCGCCGCCATCACCTCGTGTACGAACACCTCGAATCCGTCCGTGATGCTGGCTGCCGGCCTGCTGGCCAAGAAGGCCGTGGAGAAGGGCCTTCGCGTTCCGCGCGTCGTCAAGACGTCGCTCGCTCCCGGCTCGCGCGTCGTCACCGACTACTACCACCGCAGCGGCCTGCAGCCGTACCTGGACCAGCTCGGGTTCTACACCGTCGGGTACGGCTGCACGACCTGCATCGGCAACTCCGGCCCTCTCGATCCGCGCATCGAGGACGCCATTACAACCCACGATCTCATCGGCGTGAGCGTTCTCTCCGGCAACCGGAACTTCGAGGCCCGCGTGCATCAGTCGATCAAGGCCAACTTCCTGATGTCGCCGCCTCTCGTGGTCGCCTTCGCGCTGGCGGGCCGGATCGACATCGACATGGCCCACGAGCCGATCGGCCGTGGATCGCACGGCGAAGAGGTCTACCTTCGCGAGATCTGGCCGACGATGGACGAAGTGCGAAGCTGCATGGCCGACGCCCTCGATCCGCAGTCCTTCCGGACGCTGTACGCGAACTTTGCCGATCAGAATCCGCTCTGGAACGAGATCCCCTCCACGGCCGGGCTGCTCTACGCGTGGGACCCGCAGTCGACCTACATTCAGGAGCCGCCGTTCTTTGACGGCGAGGCGACGATCAAATCCGGCAAAGCCTCCGACATCACTGGCGCCCGCGCTCTGGCGGTCTTCGGCGATTCGGTCACGACGGACCACATCAGTCCGGCCGGCTCGATCAAGGCCAACTCGCCGGCCGGCAAGTACCTCATCGAAAACGGCGTTCCCGTCGAAGACTTCAACAGCTACGGCTCCCGGCGCGGCAATGACCGCGTCATGACGCGGGGAACGTTCGCCAACGTGCGCATCAAGAACCTGATGGTGCCCGGTGTGGAAGGCGGCGTCACGCGCCACCAGCCCGACGGCGCGCAGATGTCGATCTACGACGCGGCCATGCAGTACCAGAAGGAAGGGACGCCGCTCGTCGTCATCGCCGGACAGGAGTACGGCACCGGCTCCTCCCGCGACTGGGCGGCCAAAGGCACCAAGCTCCTCGGCGTCCGCGCGGTCGTCACACAGAGCTTCGAGCGCATCCATCGCTCGAACCTCGTCGGCATGGGCGTCCTCCCGCTGCAATTCGAAGAGGGGACGAACGCGCAGTCCCTCGGCATCGACGGCACGGAGACGTTCGACATCACCGGCGTCACCGGCGATCTGCGCCCCCGCCAGAAGGCAACGCTGGTCATCCATCGGAAGAGCGGTGCAACGGAAAACGTGCCGGTCATCGTCCGCATCGATACGCCGATCGAAGTCGACTACTACGAGTACGGCGGGATCCTGCCGTTCGTGCTGCGGCAGCTGATCGGGGGGTAGTCTACCCTCCGATTTCTGTCCAGGCATCATTCATCACTGATAGAATGACTGTACCTGCCACGCCGCAAAGGTGCACTGCTGGCGGTCTGATCCGTGGATTTCCTGAAAACTATCGTTGTGCTCGCCGTGCTCACGGTCGTTGTCGTCGCAGTTCCCGCGGGCGCGGCGCCGGGTCCGTTCCAGCTCACTGGCGCTCCCTCGTGTCCGTTCTTCACGCCAGTGATCTTGTTCCATTGGACGGCCTCGAGCGGCGCAACATCCTATGAGCTCTTTCGCGACGATGGGCAACACACAATCGTGACGGCGACATCGCCATACGACACGAACGTCATCGTCGGCGGTCCCCCGCATACATACTTCATACGTGCCAGCGACGGTGGACTGGTCACGACCGACTCGAACATAGTGACGGTCTCACCGCCCGCCACCCAGTGCTCGCCTCCACCGTTACCGTTTACGATCTCCGGAATGGGATTCTGCTACCCCGGCGATCCCCAGCGTACGATGAGACCAGCAGCTCAAGTTGAGTGGCACGGAGTGCAGTACGCGACCAGCTACGATGTGTTCCGAAACGGAGCGTTGCTGACCTCGATGCGCGGTGGCTCGAGCCTGTATGATCTCGATGAGCTCCAGCCACCCGGCACTAACACGATCACGTATTACGTCATTGCCAGGAATGCCGCGGGCACTTCCACATCAAACTCGATCGATGTGACTGTGCGTGCCGACATCTGCTTGACTGCCCCGCCGGTGGCGGTGTTATCCGAGGGGGAGGTCTCCTGCGGAACTGGCACCCACAGGCCGGTGGTGAAGCTCGACTGGACGAGCGTGGAGGGAGTCGACGGTTGGCAGGTTTACAGAAACGGTATGCCCTACGCGGTGCCTGTTTCTCGCGGTTACAGCGACACGAACGTGGAGGCCGGGCAAACCTACACTTACAATGTCGCTACGAACGGTCTTTCCGCACAGCTGTCGAACACGATCACCGTCTCGATCCCTGGCGCAATCTGTGCGCCGGGTCCATTCAGTGTCACCCCGGCCGTCTTCTGCAACAACTCGAAATCGGTGGTGGGGCTGAACTGGACTGAATCAGTGAACGCCTCGTCGTACACCGTCGTGCGGAATGCGACGATTCTTGCGTCCGGCCTGACGTTCCCAGCGTACAGCGATTCCTCTGTTGTCGTTGGCGGGACGTACTCGTACCAAGTAATCGCCATGAACATCAATGGATCGGTGGCCTCAGCACCAGCAGGGATTACCGTCGGCGACGAGGTGTGTCCGCCTGAAGGGTTCACGCTGTCGGCAGTCGCCACCTGCGTTCATTCCGTACCATCTGTCCTTCTCACGTGGTCAGGCAGCGCGCACGCTGCTTCGTACGTCATTTCGCGCGATGGTACGCCGATCGGCGGAACACTATCGTTCATGGACAGGCAATACATCGATAACGGCGCCACTCTCGGTCTTCACCAATATTTCGTCAGGGCCACGAACGCTGCCGGATTTCAGGGGGCGACCGCCAGCATTGCGCTCCAGATGTCCGCCTGTGGGTCAGCTCCAGGGACATTTGACGCTTCGTCGCACTCGTTCTGTTCCGGGAGTAGCCCCGCCGTGCGTATCCAGTGGTCTCCGGCATCCAACGCGGTGTCGTATGTCATTTACCGGAACGGTGTTCCTCTGGGCAGTGTCTTGTCCTCCTCGGCGACTTCCTATGATGACACCGCAACCACGAGGGGCCAGAGTTATACCTATATTGTCGTCGCCTCGGGCGCCGGAGGGACAAGTACCGCGCTGGCAGGGACGATCACGCCATCGGCTGGAGACTGTCCGCCGGGAGCTTTCACGTTGATCGCCACGAGAGGCTGTAATCCGCCGGTAACGCTGACCTGGACGGCAGCGCCGAACGACGTGTCGAGCTACCTGATCTTCCGCAACCAGGATCCGATCACGTCTGTCGGTCCGAACGTACTGATGTACGACGATGGCAGCGCACTGCGGGACGCGGCGTACTCATATTTCGTCCGGGCTGTCGGTGCCGGTGGCACCAGTGACTCGAACAGCGTTATTGCGAATGTCGATCGGTCGCTCTGTGATGCGCTGGCGCCGGACCTCGTCGCTCTCGACATCAGCCCCTCCTCGATGAGTGCACGCGCCGGCGACACGATCTCCGTTTCCATTACGTTGACGAACGATGGAAATGCCACTGCGCCGGCAACGACAGCCCGCATCCGCTTCGGCGGCAGCTCATCGATGGCGGCCTCGGACTCCGTGCTTGCCACGATCGCGCTGCCGGCAATCGCTTCCCTCGCAAGCGTTCAGCGCACCGTGAACGTTGCGATGCCGATGGTCGCCGCGGGAACGTACAGACTCTTCCTTTCATTGGACGAAGAGCACCTCTCCGGCGATCCTCATTTCGCCGACAACGTGAAGGCAAGCGGCGCGATCACGCTGGCCGACGCCAT
>DATLWH010000093.1:0-8889 GCA_035576505.1 Thermoanaerobaculia bacterium
GCGGTGAGAGCTCTCAAGCTTCCCGGGGTCTACTTTCTCGACGAGCACCGCCGGTCCTATCCGCGCGCCACTCTTGCTGCCAGCGTGGTTGGATATGTGGGTGTGGACGGTGCAGGGCTGGGAGGTATCGAGCACTCGTTCGATGCACAGGTGCGCGGCCGCGCGGGACGTGTGACGCTGCTGCGCGATGCCAGGCGGGGCATGTACCTCGTCGGCGGCGAAGGGCCGAACCGGCCGATCGATGGCAACGACGTCGTTCTCACCATCGACTCGGTGGTGCAGTTCATCGCCGAGCGCGCCCTTAGCCGCGCCGTGGAGCAGTACCGCGCAGCCGCCGGCATCGCCCTCGTCATGGATCCGCGCGACGGCCGCATCCTGGCCATGGTGTCGAATCCATCCTTTGATCCCAATCGCTATCGTGACTTCTCGCCTGATGACCGCCGCAATCGCACCGTTCAGGATATGTATGAGCCGGGCTCGACGTTCAAAATCGTCACCGCCTCTGCCGGACTCGAAGAAGGCGTCGTCACACCGTCGCAGATCCTCGACTGCGCAGACGGGTTCATTCAGATCGGCAACACTCAGATCCACGAGCATGGCCACAACCGATACGGCTTCATCACCTTCGAGGACGTGATGGTCCACTCGTCGAACGTCGGCGCGATCCGGGTCGGCCTGTCCCTTGGGCAGGACCGTTTCTACCGCTATATCCGCCGTTTCGGCTTCGGCGAGAGAAGCGGCGTGCCCCTGCCGGGCGAAGCGCAAGGTCGCGTCCGCCGTACCGAGCAGTGGTCGCAACTGTCAAACGCTTCGATGTCGATCGGTCAGGAGATCGGCGTCACACCATTGCAGATCCTCAGCGCGATCGCAGCCGTCGCCAACGGTGGCGTCCGCGTCCAGCCTCGCATTGTCGAGAGGGTCGTCGACGTGAGGGGAAATACGATTTACACGCCGCCGCAAGTTGCTCCTGTTCGCGTCATCTCCGAAAAGACCGCGGCCGTTCTCAATGAGATTCTCAAAGCTGTCGTGGCGCGTGGAACCGGTGTATCGGCATCCCTCGCTGAGCACGTTGTGGCCGGCAAGACCGGCACGGCTCAAAAGGCAGTGCGGGGAGGTTACTCGGCTGACAAGGTTGTCGCTTCGTTTGGCGGCTACGTCCCGGCGGACCGGCCGCAGTTGGCGATCCTTGTAGTCGTCGACGAACCGAAGGGGTCGGAGTATGGCGGCACGGTGGCCGCTCCCGCTTTCAAAGAGATCGCCGAGTCGACGCTTCGTTACCTCAATGTGCCGCCGTCGATCCCGGCGCGCACGATCGACGTGGCCACACCCATGCTGGCGACGTTTTCGCAAAAGACAACCCCGACAGCGGGTTCGGCGGTCCCCGACCTGCGAGGCCTCGACGCTCGCGCGGCGGTGGCCCTCGCCACTTCGGCCGGCTTCCGCGTTCGCGCATCGGGGAGTGGTGTGGTCCAGACACAGCAACCGTTACCGGGCGAAGCCTTGCCGGATGATCACCAGGTCGTGCTGACCCTCGCCGAGGGGGCACGATGAAGCTACGCGACCTCATGCGCGACGTCCCCGTTCGAAAGACCCGAGGAGATGTCGATGTGGAGATCACCTGCGTCACCGCCGACTCGCGCCTGGCAGTGCCGGGGGCGCTGTTCGTCGCCGTTCCTGGATTCAAAACAGACGGTGCAAAGTTCATCGATGCTGCTCTCGGCAAGGGAGCCGTGGCCGTCGTCAGCGAACGAGACGTAGCGCTGCTTTCCGGAGGAGCCGCATGCGTCGGCGTCGTCGACGCCCGCTCGTCCCTGGCACTCATAGCCGCCAATTTCTACGGCCGCCCTGCCGGTCAGCTCTCCATCATCGGTGTGACCGGTACCTCGGGAAAGACAACGACGACGAAGATGATCGAGTCGATCTACGACGCCGCGGGCGAGCCTGCTGGTCTCATCGGAACGATCGAGTATCGCGCCGGTGACGAGCGGCTCACTGCTGATCGCACCACTCCGGATGCCGTCGTGCTCCAGCAGTGGTTCGCGAAGATGGTCGACGCGGGTGTGCACCATGCCGTCATGGAGGTTTCGTCGCACGCTTTGGCACTGAAGCGAACGTTTGGAATCCATTTCGCGGCGGCAGTATTCACGAACCTCTCGCAGGACCACTTCGACTTTCACGGAGACTTCGAGTCGTACTTTTCGGCCAAGAAAATCCTGTTCGATCAGATCGATCGCTCGCGTAAATCGGCGATCGTCAACATCGACGACATCTACGGCCGCCGGCTCGCGAACGAGCTCGGCGACGCCGTGGTCACGTTCGGCCGCGGTGCGGATGCCGACATCCGCCCAGGCGATCACTTTGAGATTTCCGTAGGCGGTCTTCACGGCAGCCTGATCACCCCCGGAGGCGAGGTGCGCGTCGACTCGAAGCTTCTCGGCGCACCCAACCTTTACAACTGGCTTGGAGCAGTCGGCGCGGCGCTTTCCGTCGGTATGGACATCCCCGCCATTGAGGAAGGCATCCGCAGCCTCACCGCGGTGCGGGGCCGGTTCGAGTATGTCGAGTCAAGCGGTGGACCGACGGTCATCGTCGACTACGCCCACAAGCCCGACGCGCTCGAGAAACTGTTGCTTGCCGTACGGGACCTTGCCTCCGGCCGGCGCGTCGTTCTCGTCTTCGGCTGCGGGGGAGACCGCGACAAAGACAAGCGCGCCATGATGGGAGCGATTGCCGCGCGCCTCGCTGACCAGACCATCCTCACGAGTGACAACCCGCGCGGCGAAGCACCGGAAGCGATCATCGACGACATCGAGAAGGGTATGCGTGGTGCAACCGGCTATTCGCGCATTACCGAGCGGCGGAGGGCCATCAGCCGGAGTATCGCCGAAGCGAGGAACGATGACGTCGTTGTCATCGCCGGGAAGGGGCACGAGTCGTATCAGGTGATCGGGGATCAGGTCAGCCACTTCGACGACCGCGAGGAAGCGGAACGAGCCCTGAGAACAAGGCACGAAAACAGAACTTCTAAATCGGCATCAAATTAGTGTTGAAATCAATGATCAAATCGTTCTATCATTTAGCGCGTTGGAGCGGGTGTTCCGTTCCGGCTCCGCCGATTGCTCTCTGTGCGGGTGGATGGTTGGCGATCGCCAGGCAGCTTCGGGGGAAGGGCCGCGATCGGGTTGGCGCGGCGGAGCCGGAAGAGAACATCAGAGGCAACTCGGTCAGGGGGGCGGCATGCACCTGACCTTTCGCCAGCTCGCGGAGATGACCGGTGGCGCGGTCATTCAGGGCGCGGATGTCATCACCGACTCCGTCGTCATTGACAGCCGTGAGGTCAAGCCGGGCTCCGTCTTTTTCGCCATCAAGGGTGATCGCCTCGACGGTCACCAGTTTTTGCCGCAGGCGCTCGCCACAGCGAGCGGTGCCGTCGTTTCACAGGTTCCGGAGAGCATCCCGGCGGAGAAGGGCATCATCCTTGTTTCCGACACGACTGTCGCGCTCCAGAAGATGGCCCGCTCCATCCGTGAGCGTTACGCCTTCACTCTCATCGCCATCACAGGCTCGGCGGGGAAGACGACGACGAAAGAGATGATCGCCACACTGGCCGGCTCCGAGCGTCGCACATTCAAATCGTGGGGCAACTTCAACAACCTCATCGGCTGTCCGCTCTGCATCGACAACACGCCCGACGGAACCGAAGTCGTCGTCAGCGAGATGGGAATGAATCACAAGGGCGAGATCGCTCAACTGGCCGGCCTCGTGCACCCTGACGTCGGTGTCTACACGAACATCGGACCGGTCCACATCGAGTTCTTCGGCAGCATCGAGAAGATTGCCGAGGCCAAACGCGAGCTCCTCGAAAACGTCAAACCGGAGGGGACGATCGTTCTGAACGCCGACAATCCCTATGTGATGGGCATCAGCTCCGGCTTCCAGGGGCGGAAACTGACGTATGGCATCGACCATGATGCTGACTTCCGAGGAACCAAGATCCGCGAGCGCGGTCTGCTCGGTACGACATTCGAGGTCAGCGGCCACGCTTTCGAGCTGTCGCTCCCCGGCCGCCACAACCTCGAAAACCTCCTTGCAGCCATCGCGGCCGCGCGCGCCATCGGTATTTCATGGGAGGGCATCGCGCGTGGTGTGCGCAGCCTGAAACCGGCCGCCCATCGCGGCATCATCGTCGATGCCGGCGGTGCCACGATCTACGATGACACGTACAACTC
Source organism: Thermoanaerobaculia bacterium (assembly GCA_035576505.1). GTDB lineage: Bacteria > Acidobacteriota > Thermoanaerobaculia > Gp7-AA8 > Gp7-AA8 > JADGNZ01. Next base: position 4,230 of record DATLWH010000093.1, read on the forward strand.
CAATCCCTATGCGCTCGGCCGCGCCCTCGCGCTCATGGAGCAGGCCGATGTGGCCGGCCGCCGCATCGCCGTCATCGGCGACATGCTCGAGCTCGGCGACAAAGAGCTCGATTATCACCGCGCTGCCGGCAGGAGCATCCCAGGGAGTATCGACACCGTCGTAGGCGTCGGCAACCGTTCCCGTGCGCTGCTCGATGGCGCGCGTGAAGCAGGTTTTGAAGGCGGCAATCTCCATCACTTCGATGATGCGCAGAGTGCCGGTGGGTTCCTGAAGACTTTCGTTCGACCCGGAGACCTCGTGCTGATCAAGGCCAGCCGCGGCATCGGTCTCGACAGGATCGTGAACATGCTCACTAACTCGGGCCACGCGGAGGGCGCGCACTGATGCTGTACTACCTGCTCTACCCGCTCCGGAACATGATCTCCGGGTTCAACGTCTTCCGTTACATCACGTTCCGTTCGGCATGGGCGGCGCTCACCGCGCTCGTGATTTCCTTCATCTTCGGCCCGTGGCTGATCGAGCGGATGCGCCGCATCAAGATCGGGCAGTACATCCGCGAGGAAGGGCCCAAGTCGCATCAGATGAAGGCCGGAACGCCAACGATGGGCGGCATTCTCATCAACATCGCCATCGTCATTCCGACGATCCTCTGGGCGGACATCTTCAACCCGTACATCTGGATCGTTCTCTTCGTCACATTCGCATACGGAGCCATCGGTTTCGTCGACGATTATCGCAAGCTGGCCAAAAAGCAGAACCTGGGGCTGACGGCTAGAGAGAAATTCTCCATGCAGATCGGTGTGGCCCTGGCGGCCGGTCTGGCCATCGCCTATCTCCCTTCGATTCACAACAACTACTCGACCGTGCTGACGTTCCCGTTCTTCAAGACGTTGCACCTGAACCTCGGCTTCCTCTACATCCCCTTCATCATCGTCGTGCTCGTCGGTGCGTCGAACGGAGTGAACCTGACCGACGGGCTGGATGGATTGGCCATCGGATCGACGCTCATCGTCGCCGTGACCTACACGATCCTCACCTATGCGGCTGGCAACTTTCGGGTCGCCGACTACCTGCGCATCGCCTGGGTCCCCCAGGCCGGCGAGCTCGCGGTCTTCTGCGGAGCGATGGTGGGTGCCTCACTGGGGTTCCTCTGGTTCAACGCGCATCCGGCGGAGATTTTCATGGGAGACGTCGGCTCACTCGCGCTCGGCGGTGCGATCGGATGCCTGGCCGTGATGATCAAGCAGGAGATCCTTCTGGGCCTCGTCGGTGGCCTCTTCGTTCTGGAAGGGATGTCGGTTGTCCTGCAGGTGGCCTCGTTCAAGTTGACCGGCCGTCGAATCTTCAAGATGTCGCCGCTTCACCATCACTTTGAGCTGTCGGGCTGGCGGGAGACGAAGGTCGTGGTCCGCTTCTGGATCATTGCCATCATCTTCGCGATGCTTGCTTTGTCGACGCTGAAACTACGATGAAGACTCTCATCATCGGAGCGGGGAAGTCAGGTGTGGCGGCTGCGAATTTTCTTGCGGCACGCGGAGAAGAGGTGCTGCTCGCCGACTCCAACGCCACCCCCGATTTACCGTATCCGCTTCACGCTGCGGTTGGCCGCGCGTTTGGGTCGCAGGATGCGTCATTGCTCGACGGTGTGGGCATGATCATTCTGAGCCCGGGTGTACCGCGGACGATTCCTCTTCTGCAGCAAGCCGCCGTGTTGCCGATTCCTGTGATCGGCGAGATCGAGCTGGCCTACAGCCACATCCCGCAGGGAAGCACGATCGTGGCGATAACCGGCTCCAACGGAAAATCGACGACGACCGCGCTGATCGGTGAAATTCTGAAGATCGATGGCCGCCAGCCGATCGTGGCCGGCAACATCGGCCAGCCTCTCATCGCCTCGCTCGACAGCGAGCGCCCGCGTACCTACGTTCTCGAGTTGTCATCGTTCCAGCTCGAATCGGTCGACACCTTCCGCGCCGACGTCGCGCTCCTTCTGAATGTCACGCCGGATCACATGGACCGCTATGAAAGCTTCGACGCCTACGCAGCGGCGAAGTACCGTATTTTTCGCAACCAGCGGCCTCACGATGTCGCCATCGTCAACGCGGCCGATCGCCGCAGTGCGCCGCGCGACGGGGCGGCGCGCCTGTTGCGCTTCTCCGCGGTGAAGACTGTCGAGGAAGGTGCCAGTCTCGACGGTGATGATCTCCTGCTCCACTACGACGGCAACGAACGCCGTATCCCCCGCGCGTCGCTCAAGCTGGAGGGGAATGCCAACGTCGAGAACGCGCTGGCCGCGTGGCTGGCCGCGCGCTCTGTCGGTGTCGATGACGTGAGCGTGCAGATTGCCTTCGGCTCGTTTGCAGGCCTGCCTCATCGCATGGTGCGCGTGCGCGAGTTGGACGGTGTCCGCTGGATCAATGATTCGAAAGGGACGAACGTCGATGCCACGCTCAAGTCGCTGGAGTCGTTTCCACCGTCGAGCGTCTGGCTGATCCTCGGCGGAAAGGACAAGGCCGGAGAGTTCGAGCGCATGCGTCAGCTCGTCGGTGAGAAGACGTGCGCCGTTCTGACGATCGGAGCCGCCGCCGGCCGCATCGCATCCGCGCTGGAAGGCGCGGCCACGATTGTGCCGGCCGCCGATATGCAGCGCGCCGTGACGTACGCGCGCGAACACTCCAAAGCCGGACAAGTCGTTCTTCTCTCGCCTGCCTGTGCCAGCTTCGACCAGTACCGAAACTTCGAACATCGCGGCGAGCACTTCGAGGAACTGGTGAGGGAGCTATGAGCCGCAAACTCACCTACGACACGTACCTCTTTGGCGCGGCGATGCTGATCGTCGTCATCGGGATGGTGATGATCTATTCGGCCTCGGCCATCATCACGATGCAGAAAGTCGGGTCGGATAACCCCTACTACTTCATCACCCGGCAGTTGGTGTGGCTCATTGCCGGCAGCGCGCTCATGGTGACGCTGATGCATGTCGATTCGGCCCGCCTCCGCGACCGGCGCATGATCTACGCCGTTGTGGGCGGGGTTCTCGTGGCATTGGTGATCGCGCTCTTCCAGACGCCGATCAATGGCACGCACCGCTGGATCGTTCTCCAGCACTTCCAGCTGCAACCAAGCGAATTCGCGAAGCCCGCGCTGATCCTCTTTCTGGCCTCATACCTGGCGCGCAAAGAGGAGCGGATCAATGAATTGATCTCGACGCTGCTTCCGCTCGCCTGCGTCGTCGCGCTTTTCGCCAGCCTCATCCTCCTCGAGCCCGACTTTGGCACCGCCTCGACCCTCGTCCTCGTCGCTGCCGGTATGATTTTCGCGGCCGGCGTCTCATGGCCGCGTGTCGTCACGTTCGCGCTCATGATCATCCCCGCCGGGCTGCTGCTGGTGCTCAGCGCTGACTATCGGCGCGACCGGCTTCTTACGTTCATGAACCCCGAGGCCGATCCGCTGGGGAAAGGGTTCCAGGCCATGCAGTCGCTGATCGCACTCGGAACCGGCGGCCTGCGAGGTCTCGGAATCGGCAACGGGCGGCAGAAGCTCTTCTTTCTGCCGGAGCCGCACACCGATTTCATCTTCTCGATCATCGGTGAGGAGCTCGGATTCATCGGCGCATTTGCGCTCATCGCGCTCTTCGCATTTCTTGTCTGGCGCGGGTTCCGCGTCACCCGGCTCAGTCAGAACCGCTTCGACTTTTACGCGGCGCTCGGCTTCACTCTGCTGATCGGCGTGCAGGCCCTGATCAATGTCAGCGTCGCGCTCTGCCTTCTGCCGACGAAGGGTCTGCCCTTGCCGCTCGTCAGCTACGGTGGCTCGTCGCTGATCACGAGTCTGATCGCTGTCGGCATCTTGTTGAACTTATCGCAGCAGTCAGGTTGAGGAACCTCAGGTCTATGGGTGTGCAGGGAGTGAAGGGGACGCTGATGATCGCCGGAGGTGGAACCGGGGGACACATTTACCCCGCCATCGCCATCGCGCGCGAGTGGATCGCGCGTGATGGGAAACGACGCGTCATCTTCGTCGGGACGGAGCATGGCCTGGAAAAGACGATCGTCCCGAAAGCCGGGTTCCCCCTCGAGTTCATCTCCGTCGGTGGTCTGAAAGGAAAAGGGGTTGGGGATACGATCAGGAGCCTGTTTCGCCTCCCGGCCGGTTTCGCCCAGGCTCTCCGGCTCGTCGGGAAGCACAGGCCAAGTGTCATCCTCGGAGTGGGAGGCTACTCTTCGGGGCCTGTCCTGCTCGCGGCGAAGTTGCGGGGCGTGCCGACCGCCATTCATGAAGCGAACGCCTTTCCGGGCCTCACAAACCGCGTTCTCGCACGTTTCGTCACCGCTGCCGCAGTCGCCTTCGACGCGGCTGCGCCTCGGATGAAACGCGCTGACGCCGTGATCACGGGCAATCCGATCCGCCAGGAGTTTTTCGAAGTTTCGCGCGCTCCGCGCGCTGATTCACGCAAGCGCCTGCTGATATTCGGGGGGTCGCAGGGCTCGCGAACGATCAATGACGCCATGGTCGGAGCGCTGCTCTTCATGGCTCCGCTCAAGGACCGGGTCGACATCGTTCATCAGACCGGTCCGAAGGAATTGGAGCGGATGCAGGAAGCGTATCGCGCGTCCGCATTCCGGGACGCGCGCGTCGTGCCGTACCTCGATCCGATCG
>DATLWH010000094.1:0-6666 GCA_035576505.1 Thermoanaerobaculia bacterium
CGTCGGCGGCCTCTCGCGGCAAATGGTGCCGGCTCAAGGCGCGACGATGCGAAGCTTCTCGCCCGCCAGCGAGAAGCGCACCGGCGTGACAGTGATGCGCTCGCCGTCGGCATAGACATCGAGGGGCCGCTCGGATGCGAACGAAAACGAGGTTCCACGGCCGGTCTCGACGAACGGACTCTTCACGTGCGTGCCGGTATAGGCCCGTGGCAGTGTTTTCAGGAGTTGAAGGCGCGAGGTGCGGTGGACGACGCAGAGGTCGAGATGGCCGTCATCGATCAGCGCGTCCGGCACGATCCGGATTCCTCCGCCGTACTGCCGGGAGTTGCCGACAGTGGCAAACATGATCTCCTCGTTGCGGTCGTCGTCAATGGTGACACGGTGCGGCGTGAAGCGCGGGAGAACGCGCAGAATGGCGTAGAGATAGACGAGGGAGCCGCGCAGGAACTTGACGTTGTCGTTCGCGTAGCGGGCCACTTCGGAGTCAAAACCCAGCCCGGCCACGCCGAGGTAGCGGACACCGTTGGCGACCGCGACGTCAACCTCGCGCGTTGTTCCGCGCAGTGCCAGCTCGCAGGCGGCGCCGACATCGCGTGGAATGCCCAGGACCTTCGCGAAGTCGTCACCAGAGCCCTGCGGCACGAGCGCGAGGGTACCGCCGGCAAGATCGAACTCGCGAACCGCCAGATGCAGCGTTCCGTCCCCGCCGCAGACGACGACGCGGTCGTAGTCGCCGCGCGAGGCTTCCGCGGCTGCGCGTGTCAAATCAGCCGGGCTGGTGCTGGCGTGCGCGTCGACATCAGCACCGAGGGCACGGAGGTGGCGCTCCGCCTCCGCGTGATGCCGCGACGCGCGCCCCCGCCCGGCGGCGGGGTTGTAGATGAATTTGACTCTCACGGATCGCTGTCAGTGTAGCCAATTTTGCTGGGTACGGAGAAATGGAACGCCGAGGTATCCTCGGGAACGGTGGTTAGCGAGCGCTTCGAGTGGGATGACGCGAAAGCAAAGTACAACGAGGAGAAGCATGGTGTTGCATTCAATCTGGCCGAGCAGATCTTCGACGATCCTCTCAGCATCACGAGTCGCGATCGGTTCAATTCGGACGCCGAAGACCGCTACGTCACAATCGGCGAGACGTTGTTCAGTGAAGCCCTGGTCGTCACCTACGCCGAGCGCGGTGACCGTATTCGCATCATCAGCGCACGGCGCGCCACGCGCTCCGAAAAACGACGCTATATGAAAAAAGACTTCGACACACTCAATGACCTGGACGACATTCAGCCCGAGTACGATTTCAGCGACGGTGTTCGTGGCAAGTACTACCGCCCCGGCAAAACGATCATCCGGATGACGATTGATGAAGACGTGGCTCGCTACTTCTGGTCTTCGGAGCTGATCAACGCCGCGCTCCGTCAACTGATCGCCGAAGGACGCGCGCCGGAGCCACGCGACGAATAGCCTTGGACGAACCTCGAGCCCAGGAGGAAGTGGTCCGCCCGTCACCCGAGGAAATCACGGAAGGATTAGCGTCCCATCCCGCCCTTCCAGGGCATCGCGGAGGTGCTCGACATCGGTGATGAGCACCTCCTTACCGCCACGGGTGACGAACTGGATGGCCGCTTCGATCTTCGGGCCCATCGAGCCTGCGGGAAACTGTCCCTCGGCGAGGTAGCGCTGCGCTTCGGCGACGGTGATCCGGTCGAGCGTTTTCTGGGTCGGCTTCTCGAAGTCGATGGCCACTCTGGATACGCCGGTGAGGACGACGTACGTCTCGGCATGCAGCTCGGAGGCGAGGAGTGACGACGAGAAGTCCTTGTCGATTACCGCCTCGACGCCGCGCCACTGGCCATCGCGGCCGCGAACGACAGGAATGCCACCGCCGCCCGCCGCGATCACGGCTGCGGCGCTGGTGAGCATGTGTACGATCGTCTCGATGTTCAGGATGCGGAGGGGACGCGGCGAGGCCACCACATGCCGCCAGCCGCGACCCGCCTCTTCGCGCATCGTCCAGCCCAGGTCGCGCTCCAGCGCCTCGGCGCGGTAACGCGTGAAGAACGGGCCGATCGGTTTCGTGGGCCGCTTGAACGCGGGATCGTTGGGGTCGACCTGAACTTCCGTGAGGATCGTGGCGACGTCGCCGCCGATGCCGATGCTGTCCAGCCGGTTGCGGATGGCCTGCTGCAGCAGAAAGCCCATCGACCCTTCCGTCTGCGCGACGCAAACGTCGAGCGACTGCGGAGGGATTTTCGTGGACGCCTCTTCGGCCTGGACGAGGATATTGCCGACTTGCGGACCATTGCCGTGGACGACGATCAGCTTGTAGCCGTGGCGGACGATCTCGGCCAGCCAGCGCGCGGCCTGTTTGGCGCGGGCGATCTGCTCTTCCTGCGTGCCGTGATCCTCGGAGCGCAGAAGGGCGTTCCCGCCGAACGCAACAACGGCAAGCTTTCTCTCGTCGGCCATCCTACAACTCCTCGCGGTCGAGTGGCATCGTCATGCAACGCGGGCCGCCGCGCGCGCGAGAAAGCTCGTGACCGGCCATCTGAATCGCATACTTCGTGTCTGTCCATGTCTCGAGCTCGGTGCGGCCGAGGAGAAGGTCATCCTCGTAAACGATGTGATAGCCGTGCGCCGCCAGCTCTTCGGCCGTCCGGACATTGCGTTCGTACAGCAGGATGATTCCCGGGGCGAGCGTGAAGGCGTTGGCGCCATCGGTCCACTGTTCGCGCTGCTGATCCACCGCGCTCCTGCCTCCGCAGTAGATCGGCTCGAGGTCGAACCCGCGCTTTTTCAACGATCCAAGCAGGGACTTCTGCGGCGTGTACGAGATCCCCTTCTTCGTCAGATCGATTGTGGTTACCGTCGCGGCCTGACTTCCTCCGGGCAGGATCACCGGTGGATAGATGAGGCATTCGTGCCGGCTGGTGAACGTGAAAACGGTGTCGAGGTGCATGAATGAGCGTTGTCTCGGCAGTTCGACGACGATGATCGTTTTCACCGGGCTGCCGGCGTCGCGCAGCGAGGTCGCTAGCTGCCGCACGCCGGCCCGATTCGTGCGCTCGGTGACGCCGACGAGGAGCAGATCGCGGGAGGGAATCAGGATGTCGCCTCCTTCGATTGTCGGGATGCGTCGCGCGGGCTGTTCCGATTCCTCGCCGGCCATGAAGTCCGTCCAGCAGCCGCCGTCCCGGAACAGGGGGTGGTACTCGAAGACGTACTTTGACAGAAGGGACTCGCGGCGGCGGGCCTGCGTGGCCATACCGCAGATGACGACACCGTCGCCGATGACGACTTGTGGATCGCGCATGAAGAAGTAGTTAGGCACGGGGAGAAGATCGAAGGCAGGCAACTCACCCTTGCCGTCTTTCTCGCGCGGTATGCCGCCGATCAACGTCAGTGCGAGCATGGCCGGCGGCTGCTCTCGAAGCGCCGCGGCCAGCTTTCGTCCGAGGATGTTGCGCTTTTCGAGATCGCGGATAATGCGCCGCTTCATTTCGGCGTCTTCGAGCACTTCCTCGAGGAGGTCCTGCACGTCGATGACCTCGGGGGCGATGAAGCGAATGAGCTGCTGGAACCGGCGATGCTCTTCGCGAGCGACCTGGCCGTAGAGGATGTCGTCAAAAAGGAGTTGGTTCATCATGGGCGGGATCATCACGTCGATCTCCCGCCCGGGCAGGTGGATCAGCACGCTTTTCAGCCTGCCGATCTCACTCGTCACGTTGAGACGCATTCGGCCGGCATTCTATCCCGCGATTTTGTGCATCTGGTGGCATGGTCGCACGCGTAGTTCACCGGTCTAGTAAAATCGGGGGCGTCACCATGAAATCAGGATTCGTTCTCGTCGCGGCGCTCGTGCTGCACGCCGCCTCCGCGTTGGCAAACCCGCCTCGTCTCTCATTCACGAGGACGATGGCGCCCGCGTATGACCTTGCTCCGGCAGAGCGTCTGGCTGTCATCTACGCCATCGGTGACAGCACCAAGATCGACACATTCATCGAGCACTTCATCGATCTGGTATCGCGTGCCGGTGTTCTGCGGATCGCCAACGCTGTCGAGAATAACCACCATCTCTTCGTCGATGAGCACTCGCTGCGCGCGGTCCGGCGCGAACTTCACGCGGACGCGTACCTCGGCATCAATCGGTTCACCTGCTCCGGCGTCGAAAAAAGTGCCGAGGGGAGCGAGCACCTCGACAGCGGCGAACGGGTAAAACGGGTCCATCACTGGATCGACGCGATCTGCTCGGCCCGAGTCGACGTCTTGAACGCCGAAGGAAAAAGGGTGTTCTCCTACACCGTGCGCGGTGAGGGGACCTCGCCCCGATCGACCTCGCTCACCGAAGACGAGCGCGACATTGCGTATGAACAGGCGGCGCGCTATGCCGCGGTCATCGCCGCCGATGAGATCACGCCGCGAAGCGTGCGGGAATCGATTGAGCTGGACGCGAGCGCACCGTCGTTCGAGGAAGGCTTCGCCATGATCAGCTCGGAGCGCCTCGAGGATGCGCGCGCGATCTGGCACGCCGCAGTACTCCGCCACCCCGAGTCGGCGCCGCTCTACTTCAACCTCGCCGCCGTTTCGGAGGCGCTGGGCGACCTGCCCGCCGCTCGCGACTACTACGAGAAAGCGACGCGCCTTTCTCCCAGGGAACGCCGCTATCACACCGAGTTCAACCTCTTCCGCCGCCGCAACGTCAGGATGCGCAAATGAGAAGGGCCGCCAAAGACGGCCCTCGAGCGTAGCGGAGCGAATCGCATTACTCGTCGATCTGTTTGGCGGCGACGTTGATCTGAATCTGCTTCGGCATCGAGTCCTCGCGCTCCGGAATGTCGATCTCGAGCATTCGGAATGTTCACTGGCCCGGCACGTTCTAAGAGACTCGTATGACAGCACTTCCGACAGTTGCACCACAGTCGTCGACATCCGCGGAGCTCAGCCGCGAGGTGGCGCGACGCCGGACCTTTGCCATCATTTCCCATCCCGATGCGGGCAAGACGACGCTCACGGAGAAGTTGCTCCTCTACGGCGGCGCAATCGAGATGGCGGGAGCGGTGCGGGCTCGCAAAGGGCAGCGCCATGCAACGTCCGACTGGATGGCCATGGAGCAGACACGCGGCATCTCCATCACGTCCACGGCGCTGCAGTTCGAGTACGAGGGGTGCTGCCTCAACCTTCTCGATACGCCGGGCCACGAGGACTTCAGCGAAGACACCTATCGCACTCTGGCCGCGACGGATAGCGCGGTGATGGTGCTCGACTCGGCGAAAGGCATCGAGCCGCAGACGCGGAAGCTCTTCGACGTCTGCCGCATGCGTCAGATCCCCATCATCTGCTTCATCAACAAACTCGATCATCCGGGACGCGATCCGTTCGAGCTGATCAGCGAGATCGAGAAAGAGCTGCACGTCGGCGCGGTGCCGATGAACTGGCCGATCGGCAACGGACCGAACTTCCAGGGTGTCTTCGACCTGCGAAAGCAGCAGGTGCTACGTTTTGAGCGCGCCGCGCACGGCGCGTCGGTTGCGGCGGTGACCGTCGGCGGCCTCGATGATCCGATGCTGGAAGACGAGATCGGTCCGACAGCGTGGCAGGAGTTACGCGAAGCAGCCGAGCTCCTGTCCGGCGCAGGCATCGCCTTTACCGCGGACGCGTTCAGCCGCGGGAAGGTCATCCCGGTCTACTTCGGCAGCGCCATCAACAACTTCGGCGTCCAGCCTTTTCTCGATGCGCTCCTCGAATTCGCGCCGCCGCCCGCGCCGCACGTCGCCCATGTCGGCGGGGAGGAGATGATCGTCGACGCCGCCAGCGACACGTTCACAGGGTTCGTGTTCAAGATCCAGGCAAACATGGACAAGCGTCATCGGGACCGTCTGGCCTTCATGCGGGTGTGCTCCGGCGTCTTCGAAAAAGACATGCTCGTCCATCACTCCCGCCTCGGCCGCGAAGTGCGCATGACTCGTCCGCATCGTCTTTTCGCGCGTGAGCGTGAGACGATCGACGTGGCCTATCCCGGAGACGTCATCGGATTCGTCAACCCCGGGCTTTTCCGCATCGGTGATGCGGTATCGTCCGGAGCGCCGGTCGAGTTCGCCCCGATTCCACGCTTCGCGCCCGAACATTTCGCCACTCTCCGCGCAAAGCAGGTGACGCGGCAGAAGCAGTTCCAGAAAGGCCTCGCGCAACTCGAGGAAGAGGGAGTGATGCAGGTGCTCTCTCCATACGAAGGGTTGCGAAGCGAGCCGATCCTGGCCGTTGTCGGCGAGCTGCAGTTCGATGTCATGCAGTCGCGGCTCGAGAGCGAATACAACGTCGAGACGACAGTGACGGTGCTCCCGTACACGCTGGCCCGCTGGATCGGCCGCGACATCGCCGAGGTGGCGACGAAGATGAACCTTCCCAGCCGATCCAAGATCGCGGTCGACAGCGCCGGCCGGCCGGTGGTCCTTTTCAGCTCACAGTGGGAGCTGGACTACGCCGAGAAGGAAAACCCGGGCGTGGCGTTCCTCACGGCGGCGTAAGCGGAAACGACCAGAACTCGCATCCCGACCTGTTTCCTCGATGTCTCGGCTTTCTGTTAATGCATCAAACGCGGCTTCATGCTGGCAAGGACGGCAGTGGAAAGCGTCTGTTAGCGACAAGTCACTTCGACTCTACCTTGCTACGGCC
>DATLWH010000095.1:0-2889 GCA_035576505.1 Thermoanaerobaculia bacterium
CGCTACGCCGTACCGTTCATTCTTTTCGCGACGGGGTTCTTCCTTCTCGGCGGTTACTTCGGCTATGCCGTGCTGCTTCCCGGCGCCTGCGCCTTCTTCGTCCAGACCGGCGCGAAGTTCAAGCAGATGATCAAGATCGACGAGTACTTCTCGTTCGCCAGCACGCTCATGCTGGCTTCGGGAGCTGTGTTCGAGACGCCGATCCTGATCTTTTTCCTGGCCAGGCTCGGCGTCGTGACGCCGGCGTTCCTGCTGCAGAAGTCGAAGTACGCCATCGTGCTCTCGTTCATCATCGCCGCCATCGTGACGCCGACTCCCGACATGGTCATGCAGACGTTCATGGCCGTACCGATGATCGCCCTCTACTTCCTCGGCGTCGGAGTGGCGTACGTGTTCGGCAAGAAATACGACTAACGCGGTTGCGGGGTCGCGCGGTCGCGAGGTCTAGGGGTCGCGCGGTAGCGAAGTGTTTCGACCCTTCGGGAGTGAGGATTCGCGGACACTGTGTTTCGTCGAGCGCCCTTCTCCCCCGCGCTTCTCAGCGGGGGAGAAGGTGCCGACAGGCGGATGAGGGGGCGGTGCTCGCGCTGAAGTTGCTTTTTTTCGCGAGTTTTTCCCGCCCGTTCATGAAAATCGTCCACTGTGCCGCAAGAACCAAACACCCCCTCATCCGCCTCCGGCACCTTCTCCCCCACGCTGAAAAGCGCGTGGGGGAGAAGGACGCTCGATAAACACTGGCGTACGCGGCACCGCGAGACCCCGAAACTGCGAAACCGCGAGACCGCGAGACCGCGACGTTGACTCTGCTCCCGCCGCAACCTACCCTTACGCGCCATGGAAATCCCCTCGAAGGTCTCGATCTTCAGCCGCACGCTCGAACTGAAAGGTAAGCCGGGCACGCTCATCGCCATCAACGACACCGGCTTCTACGAGATCGTCATGGATTTCCAGGGAAGGAACCATGTCGTCCTCTTCCCCATCGCCGAGACCGCCATCATCTTCAACGATGCCCTGCCGTCGATCGCCACCGATTTCGAAGTGGAGCGGTAGGAGCGCCAGAGGGATCGTATCCAGCGGAGTCAGGGCCTCGCCCGCTCATTCATTCCCCGGCCAAGCGCCGCGATAGCGGCAGAAGATGGTAGCCAGGGGTGCGAGCGTTTTTTGCGAGCACCCCTGGTTGTGATGTCTCTTGAATCCGTGCCGCGTCAGCGGCACTGGATCGACTCCAAACTCTAGTGCCGCTAGCGCGGCACGAGAGTTCTGGCCCGTCGTTACCAGGGGTGCTCGCAAAAAGCGCTCGCACCCCTGGCTACTCTCTTTGGGCCGCTAGCGCGGCAAGGTGCGGCGGCCCGAAAGCCGCCGCACCCAGGTTGACTGGCTTACGGCTTCTTCGTCGTTGGAGTCTTCTTCGCGTCGCTCTTCGGCGTAGCGGGAGCCGCGGCCGGAGCAGCGGGTGGTGCCGGAGGCGGCGGCGGCGGCGCGAAATACGCCTCGTCGTACGTCGGATGGGCGTTTTCTTTCAGGGCGTCGAGGACGGCATGCAGCTTGGTCTGCTTGAGGTTCTTCTCGATCGTAGGGCGCACCTGCTCCAGAGGAGCGGCGTCGTGCGCTTCGACTTTGATGATGTGATAGCCGAACTGGGTCTTCACGACCGGGGTTACGTCTCCCACTTTCGCCTTGAACGCGGCTTCTTCGAACTCCGGCACCATCTGGCCATGACCAAAGGAACCGAGGTCGCCGCCGCGGGCACCGGAGCCGACATCGTCCGACTCCTTCTTGGCCAGTTCCTCGAAGCTGGCGCCGCCGACGATCTGCTTGCGGAGGTCTTCCGCTTTCGCCTTGGCCTCGTCGTCGGTGAGCTCCTTCTTCCCTGCCTGCGCGGCCTGGCTGCCCTTCGGCGCGATGAGGATGTGGCGAGCCTTGACCTGTTCGTAATCCTTCGCACCGTCGGCGTACGCCTTCTGCACTTCGGCGTCGCTGACGGTGATGCCGCTCTCGATCTTCTTGAGCTGTGCCGTGGCCACGAGGTTCTCGCGCATCAGGTTCAGCTGTGTGACCACGTCGGGATCGTTCTGCAGCCCGGCCTTGGCGCCTTCGTTGGCCAGAAGCCGCATGCGAAGGTAGTCGTCGGCGAACTGCTTGCGGCCGGGACCCTGCGCGTAGCTCTGGTATTCAGCCGGGAGGGTCTTCAGCGCTGCCTCAAATTCTGATTTCCGGACTGTGACATTGCCGGCGGTCATCACGACCGGATCAGGATCCGCTGCCTTCGCGGCGGCCGTCGGAGGAGCGGAAGCGGCGGGGGCCGCCGCCTTGTCCTGCGCGAGAACCGCCGTAGCGGCAAGCGCAAGAGCGATGAGAATCGTTGCTTTCTTCACAGAGTCTCCTTAGTGCTGTATGTCTTGGACAGCGAATCGTAACGGGGGGTGGTGAGGCTTGATTCCAGCGGACTCAGCGCAGCTTTGCCAGCGCTGACGCTACGCGCTGCACGCCTTCCTGAAGGCGCTCCATCGACGTAGCGTAGCTGATACGGACGTGGTCGTCGCTGCCGAATGCCGAGCCGGGAACGACAGCGACGCGCGCCTCGTCGAGCAGGTAATTCGCAAAGGTCTGCGAGTCGCGAATTCCGGCCCGGCCGAAGTACGACTTGACCTCGGGGAAGATATAGAACGCGCCATCCGGCTCCGCGCAGCGCAAGCCTTCGATGGCATTGATCGCCGGGATCAGCCAGCCGCGGCGCTCGCTGTAGGCCTCCCACATGCGGCGCACCTCCTCCTCACCGCCGCCGAGCGCCTCGAGTGCCGCTGCCTGCGAGATCGAGCTGGGGTTCGATGTGGAGTGGCTCTGGATCTTTCCCGCCGCCGTGATTACGTCGCGATGTGCAATCGCGTA
>DATLWH010000096.1:0-3183 GCA_035576505.1 Thermoanaerobaculia bacterium
ACGGCCGGTAAGCAGTAGTGGAATCAATGGATTAGTGGAAATAGTGGATCAGTGGATCAGTGGATTAGTCGATCAGTGGATTAGCTGACCGGAAAGGCATTCACCCGGGACCCCTGATCTACTAATCCACTAATCTACTAATCTACTAATCTACTAATCTACTAATCCACGAATCGACGAATCACCAATCCACTGGTTCGGGCGGGAGGGGGCGCATGGTACGATCCAACGAGTTCGTCCGCGGTACCGGTTCCAAATCGATGAAAAGACCGTTCGCAATCGGTGAGTCTCTGCGACGTCTGGCCCGGCGGCCTCGTGTGTATATGGCCGTAGCGCTCCCGCTGGCCATTCCGCTCATCCTCGCCACCCTGGCCAACAACGACGCGCTCACGCAGCCTTCCGTGTCGGTCACCGGCGCCGCCATGATCACTCCTCAGCTCCGATACGGCGACCTGACGATGCCGACGCCGGCAACCCTGCCCGAGCATTCCGTCGTCCTGACGCTGGAAGAAGGCGACACGCTCGATTCCGTCCTCCTCGCCGGCGGCCTCGGCCGGTCCGACGCGGCCGTTCTCAACAGCGAGTTCGGCAAGACCGTCGATCTCCGGCGTCTTCACCCCGGCCATCTTCTGCGCTTCCACTACGACCCGGCGGGCCTGGTCGACAGCGTCGAGATGAAGGTCAACGGTTGGGGGGAAATCGACGCCGTCCGCGGTACCGGTGGCTTCGCCATCACTCCTCGGGAGGCACGCCAGACCGAGGCCGAGACCGTCGTCTCCGCCCAGATCGACTCGTCGCTGTACGAGGCGTTGCGCACAGCCGGCGAAGGGCCGCAGCTCGTGCAACAGCTCGTCGACGTCTTCCAGTGGGATATCGACTTTTTCGCGCTGCAGAAGGGCGACTCGTTCAGCCTGGTCACCAAGAAGAGGTTCGCCGGGGCCGATCTGGTCGGTTACGGTCCGATTATCGCGGCGCGCTTCGTCCACGGCGGCCAGACCTATGAGGCGTTCCGCTGCGAGACGTCCGACGGCCGCGCCGGCTACTACGCCAGGAACGGCAGCCCTTTGCGCAAGCAGTTCCTGCGCGCTCCGCTCCAGTTCAGCCGGATCACGTCAAAGTTCTCCAAGAGCCGCTACCACCCGCTGCTTCACTACTTCCGCCCGCACCACGGCGTTGACTACGGTGCCCCGGTGGGAACCCCCGTGATGACGACCGCGGACGGGGTTGTCATGGCCGCGACGTACAACCACGGCGAGGGGAACTACGTCCGTATCCGGCACAGCTCCCGCATCGAAACGTCGTATCTCCATCTCTCCCGCTTCGCCAAAGGGATCAAACCCGGCAAGAGTGTGGCGCAGGGCGAAGTCATTGGCTTCGTCGGCGCGACCGGACTGGCCACGGGGCCGCACCTCGACTACCGCGTATCCGACAACGGCACGTGGCTCGATCCGCTCCAGCTCAAATCGATCACGCCCGACCCGCTTCGCGGCGACTCGCTGACGACCTTTCGCGGCAGCGTAGCCAATTTCGGCTCCAAACTCGCCAAGCCGTCCCAGCAACTGGCCGCGCTTGTGCCAAAACGGCGGGCACTCTTCTAGCAAACCGCCCAACCCGATCATGAAAAAGGTCATTGTCCGCGCGCCGGTGCGCGCCGATCTCGCTGGCGGTACCCTCGACCTCTGGCCGCTCTATCTCTTCCATCCCGGCGCGCGCACGGTCAATGTCGCCATCTCGTATCACGCGGAGTCGGAAGTCGCCCAAACAGGCGACGACACCATCGACGTCCACCTGACCGATCAACAGTACGAGCAGAACTATGCGTCGATTCACGAGCTCGCCGCCGATCCAAAAGCGGCGCTGATCCATCGCGCGCTCGAACATTTCCATCTCACGGGGATCCGGATCACCACGCGCACGGATGCGCCCCGAGGCTCAGGGCTGGGTGGATCGTCGGCGCTCGCGATCACGCTGGTTCGTGCGCTTTCTGAGATCGCCGGCGCGCCGGTGCAGGGCGACGATCTCATCGCCCTCGTCCGCGACCTCGAGACACGTCTGATCCGCGTTCCCGCCGGAATCCAGGACTACTACCCTCCCGTCTACGGAGGCCTCATGGCCATCCACCTCAATCCGGGAGTGGTCGTTCGTCATCAGATCGCTCTGCCGGTCGACCGGCTGGCCGAGCACATGCTTCTGCACTACACCGGCGTCGCGCACTTTTCAGGCACGAACAACTGGGACATCTATAAACGCCAGATCGACGGCAAGAAGAAGGTCCACAAAGGCCTCGACAAGATTGCCGAGAGCGCCATCGAAATGGAGAAGGCGCTGGAGAGCGGTGATCTCGAAGCGGCGGGCGTGGCACTGAACCATGAATGGCAGAACCGCAAGGAGCTCATCGACGGCATCTCCACGCCGGAGATCGAGTCGGCCATCGAAGCAGCCGTCAGCGCCGGCGCATGGGCAGGGAAAGTCTGCGGTGCCGGCGGCGGCGGCTGCATCGTCTTTCTCATGCCGCCTGATCGCCGCGAGGCGGTCAAAGCCGCGCTTGCGAACGTTCCCGGACAGGTCATCGACGCGCAGCCGGTCGCTCATGGGATGACCGTTGAGCGTAGCGACGATGCGCAGTCGACGCGGCGCCCGCGCTTCACCATGCGCAGCTCGCCTTCGCTCGAACAGCTCTACGTCTTCGGCGGCCGCGGCGCCTACCGGCCGCATCTGCTCGCCGAAGCGATCATCACCCAGAACGAGCCGCGGAGCGGCGTACACCTCGACACGGTCAAGAGTTTCGTCGCTCCGATGCACGCGGGTGACGGTCTGGTTCGCTGGGGTGAAGCGAGAACGATCGATCCGGAGAAGCTCGACATCCGCGCCGTCCCCGACCCGAATCACGAGGTCGATGACGCCCTGAAACCGGAGATGCTGATGCAGGGGGCGCTGCAGTCCGAGGACGCCTTCAGGCAGTACGTCGCCGGCACGGCGAAACTGACGGTGTTTCACAACCCCGAGTTCGCCATGTACTCGCAACTCGCTGAGTCGCGCCAGGCCTTTCTCCTGCGCTGTAACGAAGAGGCCAAGCGGCGGATCGAAGACGAACAGGAGCGGCTCGAGAGCACGTTTCGCCGCCGCATCGATCAGGTGAAGGAGCTCTCCGAGCGTGATCAGCGCGAGCTCGACGCTCACGAC
>DATLWH010000097.1:0-2659 GCA_035576505.1 Thermoanaerobaculia bacterium
CCGTTTCGAACGTGAAGTTCGAGTCCTATCCCGGCATCGCGGACGGCATTATCATTCGCCAGTTTCCGTTGCGGGGCGCACCGGTCAGCGGCCACGATCCGATCACGGTCGTCGTCAGCCGCCAGGAAGAGGGCGGCATCATCGAGCAGCCGGCAGCCGTTCCGCCAACCACCACACAATGACTCGTCTTCAAATCGCGCCGTCGCTTCTCTCAGCCGACTTCTCCCGGCTCGCCGAGGAGTTGCGCGACGTGGAGGCAGGCGGCGCGGATCTCCTTCATCTCGACGTGATGGACGGTCACTTCGTGCCGAACCTGACCATCGGCCCGGCCGTGGTGAGCGCCTGCCGTGCCCAGTCCAAGCTGCCCTTCGACTGTCATCTGATGATCGAGGAGCCGCAACGCTACATCGATGCCTTCCTCAAGGCTGGCGCGAACATGATCTCCGTGCACCAGGAAGCGGAGCCCCATCTGCAGCGGGCGTTACAGATGATCCGCGACGGCGGCGCGAAGGCGGGCATCGCCGTCAACCCGGCCACGGCGGCGGAATCACTGAGCACCGCCATCGAGTTCTGCGACTTTGTCCTGGTGATGACGGTCAATCCGGGCTTTGGCGGACAGAAGTTCATCGAGCCCGTGGTGGGCAAGATCCGTCACATCGCACAGATGATCCGAGAGAGAGGCGTCGCGGTTGCCATCGAGGTCGATGGCGGTATCGACGCGGCCACGGCGCCGTCAGTCGTATCCGCCGGCGCGAGCATTCTCGTCGCCGGATCGGCCGTTTTCAGGCAGCGCGACCGCAGGGCGGCAATGGAAGCGATCCGAAACAGCGTTAGCGTGAGGACGTAATGGATTTGTAGCTGGGCAGTTGCTGGATCCCGCACGTTTAGGAAGTAGATTGGTGAATCAGTCGATCAGGGGCAAGGCCCGAACCTGATCGACGGATCGACTGATCCACTCCATCGGAGGCAAATTGAAGAAGACACTGACCCTCATGGCGATCCTGGCGATCGCACTCGCCGGTTGCCGGCACTCGTTCGGACGCAACCGGGGCGGAGGCGGAAGCAGCGCCACCAGCGCGCTGCACACGAGTTTTGACCCGGCCCTGGCGAAGATGCCGAAGGAACAGGTGTTCCAGCTTGGCGAAGACCAGTTTGCGAAGAAGAAGTACCAGAAGGCCCGCCAGTACTACACGCACGTTTACGAGACGTTCCCGAACGACCCACTGGGCCGCCGGGCGCTCCTGCGCATCGCCGACTCGTATTACCAGCAGGGCGACTCGGTGAACATGGTCGAGGCGCAGTACAAGTACCGCGACTTCATCAATCGTTATCCCGGCAGCGACCGCGCCGACTACGCGATGCTCCAGGTGGCCATGTGCTCGTATAAGCAGATGGAGCGTCCGGACCGGGACCAGCAGAAGACGCACGAGGCTGTGGAGAAGTTCAACGACGCCATCAGGGCCTTTCCGAAGAGTCCCTTGCGGCCGGAAATGGACAAGAGGATGCAGGAGGTGCTCGACCGCCTGGCCAAGCACGATCACATCATCGCTCAGTACTACATCAAACGCCGGAGCTTCAACGCCGCCGTGCAACGGCTCAACGGCATCGTGGAGACGTACCCCAACTACCGCGAGCGCGACGCCGTCTTCTTCGACCTCGGCACCGCGCTCGCCGGACTCGGCCGGACCGCCGAAGCGCGTCTTTACTTTGAGCGGGTTCTCTCGGAGTTCCCGCAGAGCATCTATGCCACCAAAGCGAAGCAGAAACTGGGGACGATGAAGACAGCATGATCAAGCGCGCGGTAATCATCGTTCTCCTCTTCGGGCTGACGGCTGGCGCGGGGCTGACGGCGTGCGCGACGCGGCACGCCGATGAGAACGAGCCACCGTCGCTGGTCCCTCCCGCCGATGTGCCGCCGGCAGCGGCGAACCCTGCCACCGATGCCCGCCTGGCGGAGATGCAGACGTCCATGACCGAGCTCCTCGAGCGGATGGATGTTCTCAACGCGCGAATCGCCCGGCTCGAGTCGGCGCAGAGTGAGCCGCGCGTAGTGCAGGCTCCCGCACCGCATGCGATCGAGCCACCCGCCGTGCAACACGTGGTGGAACCTGCGCCGGTGACCGCGGCGGCTCGCGTCCCGCTTCGTCCGGCCTCCGCCAGCGGTCCGCTCCAGTCTGCCGCGATTGCCGACAACTACCGCGCGGCATTGATCCTCTTCGGCAAAGGAAGGATGGCCGAGGCACGGACGGCGCTGCAGCAGGTTTTTGATGCCGATCCTGCCGGCGACCTGGCCGACAACGCTCTCTACTGGATCGGCGAGACCTACTACGCCGCCGGCGACTACAGCAAAGCCATGCGCTCCTACGAGCGCGTGACGAAGGAGTATCCGGAGCAGAACAAGGCGCCTGACGCCATGTTCAAGATCGGGTTGACGTTCGCGAAGACTGGCGACCTGGGCATGGCCAGAAAGACGTTTGATGAAGTGATCCGACGCTATCCATACTCCACCGCCGCATCCTCCGCGAAACTCGAGCTGAAAAGGGTGAAGTACTGAGGTTCGGGGGGTCGGGAGTCGGGGGTCGGAGTAGCAGGGTCTCGCGGTCGCGAGGTCTCGGGGTGTGTGAGATCGCGAACCGCCATTCTCCGAGCCAACGCCACC
>DATLWH010000098.1:0-4006 GCA_035576505.1 Thermoanaerobaculia bacterium
CCTCGGAGGCCCAGCGCAGCACGTCGAGCGAGCGTTTGTATTTTGCGACGGGACGCACTGCCGGGTAGAGACGCGGCACGGTCTCGACGTTGTGCGCGAGGACGTCGGGATGCGAAGCGATGACCGTGCGGAGCGCCTCGCGGTTGCCTTCGAGATCGGAGATCAGCACTTCGACCGCGGCGCCGGTCTCCTCACGAACGGCGCACACCGTTTCCGCGAGGTGTGCAGCGCCGCCGTCCGGCATGTCATCGCGATTGACCATGGTGATGACGGCGTGGCGCACGCCCATCTTCGAGACGGCCTCGGCGACGCGGCGCGGCTCGCCGGCATCCGCGGCCAGCGGCTTGCCCTTGCCGACGGCGCAGAACGTACAGCGTCGCGTGCAGATCTCGCCGAGGATCATGAACGTGGCCGTGCCCGCGTTCCAGCACTCGAAGATGTTCGGACAGCGCGCTTCCTGGCAGACGGTGTTGAGCGCCAGGTCGTTCATCAGCTTCGACACCGGAAGCTGCGCCAGATCGCCCGGCACGCGGATCTTCAGCCATGCCGGACGATGGCCGGCGCGGCGGTTGATGGGGGCGGGTTTCGTGTCTGCGGCGCTCATGTGGTGGTTACTGGGTTGCTAGGTTGCTTCGTTGCTGCGGTGAGTCTTCCTTCAGCAACCCAGCAACCTTGTAACCCGGTAACCTTGCCTCCACCTTCTCCAACGCCTCGCGGTCGTCGGTCCAGCGGATCTTTTCATATGCATCGGCGAATGAGAACCAGCCGTAGTCGTCGTGCTCCTCCGGGTCCATGCGGATGGGCGCGCCGGGTGGCAGCGCGAACGTGAAGGCGGTCTCCGTGGCGATGATCGGCGCCGGGGTCGTCGTGGCAAGGAACTGCGACTCGATCATGAATGATTGCTCGAGATGAATGGCCTCGGGCTCGCCGCCATGGCCGGTCTCCTCGGCCAGCTCGCGGCGCGCGGCGTCGAGCGTCAGCTCGCCGTCCTCGATCGAGCCGGTGATCGGTTGCCAGAAGTTGCCGCATTCGGGTCTGCGATGCAGGAGGAGGACGCGCTCGCCGTCGTGGACGACGACCTTGACGAGACGAAGACTCTCCGCACGTGCCACGACCTCGCGTTCGAACACCTCGGCGAATTTCGAGGCGGCGATCGTGCGCACGTCATCGAGGGCGACGTCGCGTCCGGCAAGGTGAGCGATCGACGTCACGCCCGTGCCGCGCAGGCCGCACGGGGTGATGAGGCGGAAGTGCTCGAGGTTCGTCGTCACATTCAGGGCGAAGCCGTGCGATGTCACCCAACGGGCGATGCGCACGCCAATTGCGGCGATCTTGTCGTTGCCCACCCAGATGCCGCGCTTCCCCTCGGCGCGCCCAGCCGTGATGCCGTATTCGGCCACGGTGCGGATCAGCACCTCCTCGAGCTTCGTCACGTACTTGCGGACGTCGCGGTTGCCCTCGCCGAGGTGGACGATCGGATAGCCGACGAGCTGGCCGGGGCCGTGGTAGGTGATGTCGCCGCCGCGCGTGGTTTCGTAGAAGCGAACCCGCTCCGAGGTGAGGGTGGCGGCGGGAGCGAGGAGATTGTGCGGATCGCCGCCGCGCCCGAGCGTGATGACGGGAGGATGTTCGAGCAGAAGAAGTTGATCAGGGATGGACCCTGCCTGCCGCAACTCCACCAGCTTCTGCTGCAGCCGCATGCCGTTCTCGTAGGTGACGAGGTGCAGGTTGCGGAGCTCACACACGCGCATCACGGGTTTTGAGAACCGCACGGCATTCGTCCAGATTTCGTAACTCCTGACGGATCGCGGTCAAACGTAGGTCGGACTCTCCAGTCCGACGTAGGTCGGATTCTCCAGTGCGACGTAGGTCGGACCCTCCAGTCCGACCGGCGCTTGGGAGAGCTGTGGTTGAGAAACTGATACTGATCACCGCCTGCGCCAGTCCCGGTCGGACTGGAGAGTCCGACCTACGTTTTGCCGCGCTACGGCTTCCAGGCCTCGAGCTGCTTCTGAAGCTTCCGGGCATCGCGGATGATGTCGGCATCGCTGGCGGTGGGGAGGAATTCGCTCAGTGCTTTGATTGCGTCGCGGTATTTCCCTGCATTCACCTGAGCGATGATCCTGGCATAGGCGTCAATCTGGCGGTTTCTGGCGGCGACGCGTGTGAGCTCGGCAGCCTGTGCTTCGAGATCGTGCCTGGCGCTGGCGTCGGACGTATTCGCGGCCAGTTCGTGAACGACCACCGCGGCCTCGTCAAAACGCTGTTGCTGCGTGAGCGAATTCGCCCGCATCAGCTCGGCGCGCTCGATCACCGCACGGGCGTCGAGGGAGACCTGCGGCTTGTGCGCGGCCTCGAGTTGGGCGAAGAGAAGATCGGCTTTCGCTCGATTGCCGCTGCGGCGATACATGGCCAGCAGGTGCAGCGCGAAATCGGTTCGGTCGGGAAGGAGCTTGCAGGCTTCCTCGAGCGCGACGATCCCCGGAGCAACGTCGCTCTCAACGCCATAAGTCGTACCGAGGTCGCCCATGGCGCGGCCGGTAGGGAACCCGGAGTCGCCGCGATGGGCGAGTGCGCGCTGCACGAGCGAACGCGCCTTGCGGAAGCGCAGGATGTCGTCATCGTCGCCGGCCGTGTCGGAAGCCTGCGCCGGCGCGCCGGCCTCCCCCTGCATCAGCGCCTCGGCATAGGCAAGGGCAATCTCAACGTCATTCGGATCGGCGGCGACGGCGCGATCGAACAGCGGCCATGCCTCGCCGTATTTTCCCGCCAGGTAGCGCAGCGAGGCCAGGCCGGCCAGAGAGCTGGCGTGCCGCGGATTGGCATCGAGGGCCGCCCGGAAATGACGCTCCGCCTCGGCCGACAGCTCTGTCACCCCCGCCAGCAGGTGGCCAAGCTCGTAGAGCGTCGATGCGCGATCGAGTGGCTCGAAGACGACAGCGGTATCGATTGCCTTTGCCGGAATCGTGATCGTCCACGCCGAGCGCCGCGGAAACGCGGAGCGTGAGAACGCCCAATCCACGTCGCGCAGCGAGCGGTGATAACGCGCCTCGAGGGCCGCTTCCACCGGCACGCCGTGCGAGAGGTCGTGAACGAATGCGAAAAAAGCGGCGCCGTTTTCCGGGGAATTTCGAATGAGCCAATCGACGATGGCCCAGCTCTCCGCGTAGAAGACCGACTGGCTCACGGGAACCTTGTACGTGTCGGATTCCCGCACGACATCGAAGAGCTCAGGCGGTGGGATGCGCCTCGCGCGCGCCAGGGTCCAGACATGCTTTGGGACCGGTTCGCCCGCAGCAATCGATCCTCGACGGATCGTGGCGTTGCTGAAGCATTCGGTGATTCCTACTTCCAGCCAGAGCGGCGCGTGCCCGTCGCCTGTCTGCATGAGGTAGTGCATGAGATCCCGCATAGGAGTCCTGTCGCCGCCGAGCCACCTGTATTCCTGATTGATCAGCATCGATTCCTGGTTGATCAACATCGAGCCACCGTCCGGCCGCGAAACGAACACACTGCTGACTTCCGGATCGCGGCGGTTCATCAGGATTTCGAAGTAGGGCTCGCTTTCGCGACGACGTGTGAAAAGAAAGATGCGCGTCGGAGTCGCCGACGGCGCGCCGAAGGTGGAGTCGACCTGCGTCAGTGCGGAGGCAAGCTTCTCCAGCTCCAGGTCCACCATGCGTGTTCGTTTCTCGTCCGCGCTGCTGATGAAGACGAAGTGCTTTGAGCGCGCCAGTAGCCACGTTTCATCGGCGGCGGGCAGAGGGATGGGGCCGTTCGTCTGCCGCAGCGTTCCGTCGTTTGTGATGTTTTTGGCGACGGGTGGGACGTACTGTGCGTGTGCCGAGGAGGCGCCGAAGACAACGACCGGCAAGAGGACGACAAGGATGCGCTGGAGCATGTTTCGGGTCTGCCGGGTCAGCGGCGAGACGCCGCCGAGCCAGCCGGCGAGGACGCCAGCGCTCCGCCCGTGCATCACGGCCTCCACTCCGCGAGTTCTTTCTGC
>DATLWH010000099.1:0-3946 GCA_035576505.1 Thermoanaerobaculia bacterium
GCGTTGCTCATCGTCGGCACCGCCGGCGCGGGAAAGACCGTAACGTTGCTCCAACTGGCGCGCCTGGCGTTGGAACGGGCGCGCCGCGAGGGCGCGGCACCGGTCCCGGTCGTCCTCTCGCTCGCTTCGTGGAGCGAGCGCGCGCTGACGCTCGAAGAGTGGGTCACGGAAGAGATCCGCCTCCGCTACTTTCTGCCTCGTCAATCGGCGCGCGGCTGGCTCGATGGCGGCCGGCTCATGCTGCTGCTCGACGGACTGGACGAAGCGGGAGCGGCGCGACGCTCCGATTGCATCGCGGCGATCAATCGTTTCCGGCGGAGCCTGCCGCTCGTGGCGCTGGCCGTGACCTGCCGCGAGGAGGATTACGCCGGTTCTGTGAAAGCCGGCGACGTCCTGGGGCTCGACGGCGCCATCGGTCTCTTGCCGCTGTCTCCCTCCCAGGTCGCTCTTGCGCTGGCGCCGCACGCGGATCGTGAGGAGCTCGAGCGTCTGGTCACATCGCCACTGCTCCTCGGCGTCGCGCGGCGAATCCTGACCAGCGACGAGTCGCCATCTCCGTCCGCAGGCGAAATCGATCGCGAGTCGCTGCAGGACCGTCTGTTCCAGCGGCTCGTGCACGACTGCCTCCGTTCCGAGGAGCGCGATGGATATGGCGAAGACGAGGCGGTGCGGTGGTTATCGCACCTCGCGCGCACGATGCTGCACCGCAATCGCACCGTGTTGGCCGTGGAAGAGTTGCAACCTTCCTGGCTGGTGTCGGCGTGGAGCAGGGCGGCTTATGTCCTTCTCTCCCGCGTGCTGGCCGGTCTCTGGATCGGAATCGCCGCCGCCTGTTTCCTCGGGCTGCTATCCCACAGCGCGGCGCTCGCTCGCAATGTCGTCGCCGACGGCGTGGCCGGCGGGATCGGGGTGGCGCTGCTCGATGGCGCGCTTCTGCCACGGAAACGGCCGGTGGCGCCGGCCAGAAAGGGCCGGCTGACCAGCGATTCCCTCTACGCGGCGCTGGCCGGTTCCGCCGCGGGAGCGGGCGTGCTCACGCTGCATCTCGCGCGCAGTGCCGGCGGACTCTTCGCGGCGACGGTCTTCCATGGATTGCTCTTCGCGCTGATCTTCGCGCGTCCGTTGCGTGCCGTTCGGTTCGATCGCGATGTCGCTGCCGTCGAGACTCTGCTGTGGTCATGGACCGCGGCGCTGCGAAGCTGGGTCGCTGTCGGTCTCTTCACCTGGTCTCTTCTGTTGCTCGGCCGCTTTTCGGGCCTGTGGCCGGCGCGCGTCGGGGCCGGGAGCGCCCTGCTCTCCACCCTGCCGAACGCGTTCTTCTTCGCCTCGGTACCGGCACTGCTCCTTGGGCTCGAGCCTGGGTTCGTCGAAGGAAAGACCCGCCCCAATCACGGCATCTGGCTATCGGCGCGTAACGCTGTGCTGACGGGAGGACTGTCATTGGCGGGCTGCCTCGTATCCGTTCTCGCCGGCTGGCTGCTGGCGCGATTCGGTCTGATCGGGTCTGTGCAATTTCTCCGCAACGCGGAGATGCGGCCAGGCCTCCTGCTTTTCGTCGCCGTCTCCGGCTTCTTCGCACCGCTGGCGGCGCTGCGCTTCGGCGGCCTCGACATCATCAAACACGCCGCGCTGCGGCTGCTGCTCTGGCGGCAGGGCCTCTGTCCGTTGCTGTTTCCCCGTTTTCTCGAGCACGCCACGCGGCGAGGCCTCCTTCGCCGGGCCGGAGGCGGATACCTCTTCTTCCACAGCACCTTGATGGCCTATCTGGCCAACATGTCGCCGGATTAATTAATTCGACAAGAAACCATGAAAACATGGTCATGAGAGAGTTGTGGAATGGCGGTACCATGCATGGCCCGCAATGACAATTGGTCCGGAAGGTGGAATTGCAGGGATGCAGCTAGGCCCCTATCGTCTCGTCAGCCGCATTGGCGTCGGCGGGATGGGTGAAGTCTGGCTGGCCGAAGACACACAACTCCTCAGGCCGGTTGCCGTCAAGATCTTTCCGGAGCTGGAGGCGGCAGACCAGGAGGCTCGTGACCGGTTCCTTCGCGAAGCGAGAACCGTGGCGCGTCTGAATCACCCCTACATCACAACCATTTACAGCGTCGGCGATGGCGCGACGATGTACATCGCCATGGAGCTGGTGGAGGGGGAGTTGCTCTCCGACGCCATCACCAAGGGTTTGAGTGTCGCCGAGGCGTGCCGCATCGTCCGGCAGACGGCGGAAGGTCTTGCCGCCGCGCATGCACGTTCCGTCATCCATCGCGATATCAAGCCCGAAAATCTGATCGTGCAGCCGTCGGGCGTGAAGATCCTCGATTTCGGAATCGCCAAGCAAGTGGGGTCCGCCGTCTCCGGGACGCTGACGGCCGGCAACGTGATTCTGGGCAGCCCTTATTACATGTCGCCGGAGCAGGCGCTGGGGCGACCTCTGGACGCCCGCACCGACATCTTTTCGCTCGGGATCGTTTTCTTCGAGGCCTTGACGGGGCAGCGCCCATTCTCCGGCGCGACGATCACCGAGATGCTGATGCAGATCGTGAGCACCACGGCCCCCGATCCTAGAACGATCAAACCGAATCTTCCGGCCAGTGTCGCCTCGATCGTGCAGAGGGCGCTGGTCAATAAGCGAGAGGACCGCATTCAGACCGCGGAGGAGTTTGTCGGCCTGTTGGCTAAGAACGCCGTCTTCGGTGAGCCGCCCAAGGCCGCCGCGCCGGCCGCGCCGGCCGCGGAATCAACACTCGAGGTACGGCGGGCCCTGATCGCCGAGGAGGATCGCGTGACACGCGCGACATTACACGAGGTGCTGGCCACGACCGGTTTGATCTGCGATGAGGTCTCGAATGGAGCGGAGGCAATCCAGCTTCTCAAGGATCGCAAGTACGCATTCGCGTTCATCGACCTCTTCCTGCCGCGGATCGATGGCTGGGGCATCCTCGATTTCATCAACCGCCGGGGGCTGGACGGCACCATGCGCGTGTTCATCGTCACGAGCGGCGAGTCCCCTCGGTTGAGCATCGTCGATCAGAAGATCGTCACAGGCGTGCTGCGCAAGCCGCTCGATGCGGAGCACGTCGAAACCGTGATCGCGAACGCGGCGGAACTGAAGGAACGGAACGTCAACTAGGGGGATGTCTCGCAGTATTGCTTGAAGTTCCTCCCTCTCCCATTCTCGGCGGCGCTCGATGGGAGAGTACTGAATCTTGGAACGAGGTTTACGCGAGCACGAAGATTCAGGAACTCCGAGAATGAACTCGCGAATCAGCAGAGTCTCGGCGCGCCTGTACTGGTTGTGGATGAGAGGTGACAACACGACACAGGGAGGAAGAGCCACCATCCACCCACAATCCGTTGCACACTAATGATCGAGGCTGAATGGACTCTCAATCGATGCAAGCCATGGTGCTCTTGGGGCCCGGCCGTCCGCTCGAGCTGACCGAATTGCCCATGCCTCGGCCGAATGCGGATCAACTGCTTCTCGAGATCGAGTCGTGCGCGGTATGCCGCACCGATCTTCACGTCGTCGACGGCGAGCTGCGCGACCCGAAGTTGCCGCTCATTCCCGGGCATCAGATTGTCGGACGTGTTTTGGGGGTGGGGAGTGGGGGGTGGGGAGTGGGAGAGAGCGCGAGCGACGATGGGACGAGCAACCGAGGTACGAGCGACCAAGGTACGAAGGAGACACCGTCACACTTTCGCTCCCCATCTCCCACTCACACACCCCACACCCCACACCCCATGACCCATCTCCCACCCCCCACTCCCCACCCCCCACCCCCCGAGTCGGCGTCCCATGGCTCGGCTGGACATGCGGCGTCTGCAGCTATTGCCGGAGCGGACGCGAGAATCTCTGCGACAAGGCCAGGTTCACCGGCTACACGATCGATGGCGGTTATGCGCGGTACGCGGTTGCCGATCGGCGCTTCTGTTTTCCCATCCC
>DATLWH010000100.1:0-13232 GCA_035576505.1 Thermoanaerobaculia bacterium
GACGAGTCGGTCTGGCAGTGATCATTACAATCCTGACGACGGCGTCGGCGCTTGCGTCGATTCATGGTCTGGTGATGTCCGGCGACGGGAAGCCGATCGGGAGCGCCGGGGTGGTTGCCTACGCCGTCGAGACCTCGGACCAGCGAGCGGCGCGGCTCGTTTCAGCCAGTCCGGAGCGCCCCGTCGTAGCCAGCGTGAAGACGAACGCGAAGGGGGAGTTCGAGATCGATCCGAAGAAGCTGCCGGTCGTCGAACTGAACATCACGGCACCGTCCTTTGGAAACTGGAAGTCGACGGCGGTCGAGGGCGATGACGCCGGTGTGTTCATGCTCCGGCCTGCTCTGACGCGCACCGCCCATGTTCGCGCGGAGGGGAAGCCGGTGGCCGGCGCCATCGTCTCGCTCATGAGCGGGTACGAAACGAAGACTGATGAGAACGGCGCGTTCACGGTCCCTGAATTCTCCGGCCCTACGCGGATCGTGGTCATCGCCGAAGGCTTTACACCGGTGCCGGTCACGGTCGTCGACGGCAAACACGGCAACATGGACGTGGTGTTGTCGCGAGGCGTAGCCATCGAAGGAACCGCGGTCTTGGAGAACGGAAAGTCGCCCTTTCCGAAAGCAACGGTCGACGTGGACGGCTTCCCGCTCGGCTCGACGGACGACGCCGGACACTTTGCGATCGCGCATGTCGACCCGTCGTGGCGGGAGATTCGCGTCCATACACAAGAGCGCGTCGGGACGCTGACGCATCCGCACGGCGCGGCCGCACTCCGCGTGATCACGCGGCCCGCGTCGCGGATCGAAGGGACGCTTCGCGACGCGGCCACGAAGACGCCAATTGCGAACGTCATGGTGAGCCTGATCGTCGGGACCGGACGTGGCGGCTTCATGGGAGGCGATCCCAGCGTTCGCCTGTCCGCGTTCACCGACGAACACGGAGGCTTCGCGCTCGGTCCGCTGGCGGCCGGAAACTATCGCCTCTCAGCGTCGCACCCTCACTGGGTCATTCGGGGTCAGGCCGTCTCGGTGCCGGCATCGACGCATTTCCGCAGCGACTTGTACGCCACCAGTGCCGGCACAGTATCGGGCACGGTCGTCGACGAGCGCGGAACACCGATCGCTGCCGCGGGTATCAACTTCTCGCAGATCCAGGCCGGACCCGTGATGCAACTGCCGGACGCCTCTGCCTGGAGCGGACCGAACGGGCATTACGTCGTGCGCCCGCTCGAGCCCGGGACGGACTTTGCCCTGAGCGCCCGCCGCCCCGGATTGCCGCCGGGGCGCAGCAGTGCTTTCCGTCTCTCCGCCGGCGAGAAGAAGAACAATTTCATCGTCACCATCCCGAGTGGGATCGTCATCAAGGGGCGCGTCGCCGACAGCGAGAAGCACCCGCTGGCCGGGGTCATGGTGATGCCGGTCGAGCACAACGACCAGATGTCGGACTGGATGGTCCAGAGCGCGCTCTCCTCCGCGAACGCCTCGGATCATGCCCAGTCCGTTGCCGACGGCACCTTCTCCTTTCGCGTCGCGCCGGGCTCCTATGACATCGCCTTACGCCGCGATGGCTATGTCGTCCGGATTCTCAAGAAGATCGATCTCAAGGACGGGGCGCAGCCGCTGGATGTGACGCTCGAGACCGCGGTCGAGATCAGCGGCCATGCCCTTCGCCCGGATGGAACGCCTCTTCAGGGCGCCAATATGAACGCGTCGACGGGACAGAACTTCAATCAGGATCCGGTCATCACCGGCGCTGACGGCAGCTTCACTCTCACCGGCCTCTCGTCGGCTACGTACACGGTCAGCGTCAATAAAATGGACGAAGGGCTCAGCACGTCCAAGTCAGTCCATGCACCGGCGAAGGACGTCGTGCTTCAGGCGGAAGAGGGAACGCGGATCAGTGCAATCGTCGTCGACGACAAGCAGCAGCCGGTCCTCGAGTTCCGCGCGGGAATGTCGGTCACGAAGGTGAATGCAAACCAGATCTACCGCCAGCCCGCGATGATGCGGGAGTTTCACACGACCGACGGTCAGGTGGTTCTCGAGCACAATCGTCCGGGCACCTTTGAGCTCGTCGTCGACGCGGCCGGCTTCGCGGTCAAGCGCGTGCCGATCCACGTCGAAGAGGGAAAAAACGTAGAAGGCGTCGAAGTGGCGCTGACCCGAGGGGTGGCGCTCAGCGTGCGCGTCGTCGATCCAAGCGGTTCGCCGGTCATGGGAGCGATGGTTCGCGAGGTTCCGGCGGCGGGCGGCCCGGCCGTTCAGGACTTCTTCAACTCGCTGCGCAACGCGACCGACGCCAATGGGGAGTGCCTCTTCCAGGATGTCGATCCAGCGGAGAAGACCTTCGCCATCAGCAAGCTTGGGTACTCGGCCGAAAAAAGGAGCGTAAAGCTCTCCGACGCCGTCACGCACATCGACGTGACGCTCAAGAGCGCCAAGACGCTGACCGGCATCGTGCGCACATCGGCCGGATCGCCCGTCGCCGATGCCATGATCTATGCGAGAACTCCGGTACAGGACTCGGGGAGCAACGTTACGCGTTCCGATGCGAACGGAAGCTTTCGGATCGAGAGCCTCGGCTCCGGCCTCTACGAGGTTCGAGCCCAGAAGCAGGGCTTCGCTCCGGCGATCGTCAAGGACGTCGATGTCGACACGGTTCCGCAGCCGATCCTGCTCACGCTCCAGGCCGGTGGTGTCGTCACCGGATCCGTTCGTGGTCTGGATGCCAGCCAGTACAAGGACGTCACGATCAGAGCGTATGGGTCGGCCGCATTCAGCACCTCGCCCCTTCAGCCCGACGGTTCATTTCGCGTCGACGGTCTGTCGGGTGTGGTCACCATGCGCGCGGAGCTTCGCGAGGGGACGGGAAGCACCCGACAGAGCGACGACCAATCGATCACCGTCACGGAAGGCGCCGAGCAGCACGTGGAGCTTGCGTTCAGCACGGGAGCGACCATTCGCGGACGGGTGATCTGGGGAGCGAAACCGTCGCCCAATACGTACGTTTCCTTCGCGCCTGTCGATCCGGCCTCCACGACCCGAGCCAGCGGACAGACGGACAACGACGGAAAGTATGAGGTCACCGGTCTGGCTTCCGGGAAGTATCGGGTGATCCTCATGTCGTATTCTCGAAATTACGAAACTACCTACACGGTCGACGGCTCAGGGACCTTCGACATCGAAGTCCGAGGATCGCGGATCACGGGGCATATCGTCGATTCGACCTCCCACGAACCGATCGAAGGAGTCATCGCCTCGCTCGAACGGATCGACGATCAGAAGAAAGCCACGGCAACGGGCAGCGGCTCAATGAGCGACTCGTCGGGAACCATCTCCTTCGACAGCCTCGAGGACGGCTCGTATCGTTTGCACGTCGAGAAGCGGTCCTATGCCGCGCAAACGGTCGACTTCACGGCCCCCTCCTCGACGCCGGTGGAGATCTCGATGGCGACCAGCGACGGCGTCATTGTGCGCCCGATCGATGCCCGCGATGGACGCACCGTGACCGCGATGTTCTACGCAACCGACGCAGCCGGCGCCGTGATCCTGAGAGCCTCGCAAATGGAACCAGCCACCGACGGGACCTATCGGCTCCCCCTTGCGCCCGGAACATACAAGCTAACGGTGGGATCGTGGGACTACGCCACGAGAACGCTGACGGTAACGTCGCCGTCGCCCGAGCTACGCATCCCCCTCGAAAGCGGCGGAGTCGTGCGCATCGTGTCGAAGCAAACCAAACGTCTGCGTGCGCGGCTGGTCTCAGCGTCCGGCGAGCCGTATCGGACACAGCTCTGGTCCGACAACACCGACCTGTTCATCACCGGTACCCTCGAGCTGACGCACGTCCTGCCGGGTGCGTACACACTACAGATCCTAGGTGACAATGGCCAACCCGTCGACTCGAAGAGCGTTACGGTAGGCGATCGAACCACAGTCAACGTCGAGATCTGATCGCGGCGCAGTCAACGATTCCCTCCACCCCGTTCGTACAAGGCCGAGGTATGCTAAGCGTCGTTATGGACCCGAAACAGATTGTCCATGCTGACCCGGAGATCCTTGGGGGCACTCCCGTATTCGTTGGCACCCGAGTGCCGGTTGATGCGCTGATCGACTTTCTCGAGTGCGGCGAGACCATCGAGGACTTTATCGAGAACTATCCAGGAGTCAGCCGCGAACAGATCTTCGCGTTTCTTGAAGAGGCGAGTCATGCGCTCGTCGCGAAGATTGCGTGAAACGGGTACCCGGACGAACTTCGGGCGGCGATTGACCGCGTAGCACCGGGCGAAATCGTCCATGTCACCGTAGCCCAATAGCTCGGCGGAGCAGAGTAGGGCTGTGGTACCTGGGGGAAGGGACGGTTTCGCGCGGAGATGCGGACGCTGAGGGATGGGCGCACAGTCGTCCGTCCGGCCCTCCGCTTCCTCCGCGTCTCCGCGGGAGCAATCTCCGGCCAGAGTCGTTTGTTGGTACCCTCAACTTGATGCGCAACCGCTCCCGGATCAAAGACTTCCTCTGGCGGCACTCGGCGGGGATCGCTTTCCTCGTCATGATCTGCTTCGTCGGCTTTCTGGCGTTCGTCGGGTACACGTACGTCGTCATCACGAAGAAATTCGACTCCAGCCGGCGCTGGGACCTGCCGAGCCGGATCTACTCGGATGCCACTCCGATCGTTCCGGGAATGACCATTCCGCGCTCGCTCATCGAGCCGAAGCTGAACCACGTCGGTTACCACGAGGTGGCCGCGCGTGTGACGAACCCGGGGGAGTATCGCTACGCCGGCGGCACGATCGAGATCTACCTGCAGAACTTCGAGTACCCCGACATCGAGTTCCGGGCACTGCCGGTGGCCATCGACGTTGACGGCGGCGGGACTGTCCGCGCCATCCGGCGGCTCGACGACGGCGTAGCCCTGCGCGGCATCCGCATCGAGCCCGAGCTGATCACCTCGATCTACAACAACGAGATGGAAGACCGGCTGCCGGTCTCGCTCGGCGCCGTGCCGAAAGTAGTGAGCGAAGCGATCATCTCCACGGAAGACAAGAACTTCTATCACCACCAGGGAATCTCGATCCGCGGAACGCTCGGCGCACTGGTAACTGATATCCGCAACAAGAACATCTCGCACGGCGGATCGACGCTGACACAGCAGCTCATCAAGAACTTCTATCTCAACCCCGAACGGAGCTGGGGACGCAAGGCTCACGAAGCATTGATGGCGATCCTGCTGGAGGCGCGCTACAACAAGAACCAGATCCTCGAGGCCTACCTCAACCAGATCTACCTCGGCCAGAACGGCGCGGTGCAGATCAGCGGCGTCGAACAGGCTTCGCAGGTCTACTTCGGTAAGCACGTGACCTATCTGAATCTCTCCGAGGCAGCCACGCTGGCGGGCATCATCCGCTCGCCCAATGTGCTCTCGCCGCTGGCGCATCCCGACCGCGCCAAGGGGCGGCGCGACACGGTGCTGCAGTTGATGAAAGAGCAGGGATACATCAACGAGACCGAGTACGAGCAGGCCCTCGCCTCACCGCTGACGACGGCCCGCTTTCCGAAGACTTCCCGCAGCGCGCCGTTCTTTGTCGACCTCGTGCTCAAACAGTTGAAAGAGACCTATCCGGAGACCCAGCTCAGGACCGAGGGGCTGCGGGTCTTCACGACGCTCGACACCATCATGCAGCGCTCCGCCGAGCAGGCCCTCGACAGCGGCATCGACGCGCTCAACAAGCATTACTCGTATCTGCGCAACTCACCCACGCCGCTGGAAGGCGTCGTCCTCACGATCCAGCCCGGTACCGGTTACGTGAAGGCGCTGGTGGGCGGCCGGAGCTATTCGAAGACGCAGTTCAACCGGGCCATCCAGGCGCGGCGCCAACCGGGATCGCTCTTCAAGCCCTTCGTCTACGCCACGGCCATGGATCCCGCGCGCGGACAGCAGGCTTTCACGGCGGCGACGGTGCTTGACGACTCGCCGATCAGCGTCAAGAGCGGCAATGCGGTCTGGACCCCGCAGAACTATGACCTCAAGTATCACGGGCAGGTGTCGGTGCGCGAAGCACTGGCGCATTCGTACAACATCCCCGCCGTGCGCGCGGCCATGAACGCCGGCGTGCCGAACGTGATCAAGACCGCGGCCACGATCGGCATCGAAAGCCATCTGGAGCCCTATCCGTCGGTGTCGCTCGGCTCCTTCGAGGTGACACCCCTCGAGATCGCCTATGCCTACTCGGCGTTCGCGAACCTCGGCGTGAAGGCCGAACCGATCTCGATCCTGGCCGTCTCCACGCGCGAGGGGAAGCTGCTGGAGTCGCGCGAGGTGAAGATGAAGCGCGTTGCCTCTGCCAGCGTCTGCTATGTGATGAACGACATCCTCAAGGACGTCTTCAACTACGGTACGGCCTCCACCAAAGCACACGCGCTCGGCTTCCGGCGGCCCTTTGCGGGGAAGACCGGTACCACCAGCAGCTACCGCGATGCGTGGTTCATCGGCTACTCCCCGCGCATCCTGTCGCTGGTCTGGCTCGGCTTCGACGATGGCCACAGCGTCCGTCTCGCCGGCGGCGACGCCTGCGTGCCGATCTGGACGGTGAACATGAATCGCGTCGGCGGCCTCATCCCGGACGTCGATTGGAAACGTCCCGAGGATGTGGTCGAACGTCAGATCGACCCGCAGTCGGGAATGCTCGCCACTCCGTATTGCCCGCAGACCAAGAACGAGGTCTTCGTGGGCGGCACCGAGCCGACGTCCGTCTGCCCACTCCACGCCGGCAGCGGCGAGCCGAGCCCCTTCTGGCGCGACAACGCCGAGCCGGCGGAGACGGAGACGCCGGCGGGAACCGTGCTCAACCCGGCTCAGCAGGTCCCGAACGCGCAACAGCAACAGCAACGAAAGAAAGAGAACGGCATACGAAAGTTGCTGCGGGAGATTTTTGGCGGGCAGTAGTCGCGGTTGCGCAGCAAAACGCAGGTCGGACTCTCTAGTCCGACCGGAGCTTGGGAGACCGGTACTTGATACACGCCTGTCGTTCACCACCGCGCAAGAACCCGTCGGACTAGAGAGTCCGACCTACGTTTGCCTCCGCCCCGAGACCGCGAGATAACCAGCAACCGGTGTAGAGTTCGTCGTGTCACTGGACCCGTACACAATTGACCTCCATCCTTCAGACCAATGCCACCCCCAAACCTGAAGCGCGCAGCGTTTTGGATAAGGCAGGCGCGTTCATTGACCGGGTCCGGAATCACTCGGAAGAGGCGCTGTCGTATCTCGGAGGACTGACCGATCTGGCCGTGCAGACCATCCAGCAATTCGTTCGCGGACCGGTCGACCGCGAGGTCGTCATCGCTCAGTTCGACCAGATCGGTGTCCGGTCGATCTCGATCGTCGCCATCACCTCACTCTTCATCGGCATGGTGCTGGCCCTGCAGACCGCCTACTCGCTCTCCGACTTCGGCGGCTCGCTCTTCATCGGCAAAGTCGTCTCGCTCTCACTCGTGCGCGAGCTCGCGCCGGTGCTGATGGCGCTGATGGTCGGCGGCCGCGTCGGCGCCGGCATCGCCGCGGAGCTCGGCACGATGAAGGTCACCGAACAGATCGATGCCCTCCGCGCCCTGGCGACGAATCCCGTGCGCAAGCTCGTGGTGCCGCGCGTACTGGCCACCACCGTCATGATGCCGATGCTCACGCTTCTGGCCTGCTTCATCGGCATTCTCGGTGGGCTGATCATTGCCGTCGGCAGCCTCCACCTCAGCTCGAACTTTTACATCCGCAGCGTCATCGAAACCGTGAAGTACAACGATCTGGCCTCAGGTGTCGGCAAGACCTTCTTCTTCGGCTTTGCCATCGGACTCATCGCCTGCTTCAACGGCCTCAGCACCACCGGCGGCGCGGACGGCGTCGGCCGTTCCACGACGGCCACTGTCGTCACGGCGTCGATCACCGTTTTGATCATGGACTTCTTTCTCACTAAGCTCTTCCTGTTCCTCCTCTGATGACTGACACGACGATCGTAGCCGACCGCCGCGCCGAGGCCCGCCAGACGCCTGATCGGCGAACCCATGTGCGCGATCTCTTTGTCGAGTTCCGCGGCGTGAACAAGGCCTACGGTTCGAAGCAGGTTCTGCGCGGGGCCGACCTCAAGGTGTATCGCGGCGAAGTCCTCGTCATCCTGGGTGGATCGGGCAGCGGCAAGAGCGTCACGCTGCGGCACATGCTCGGGCTCGAAGCTCCCGACACCGGCCGCGTGATCGTCGAGGACGAAGACATCACCGACCATCCGGAAGAGGAGCTCTACCGCGTCCGCAAGAAGTTCGGAATGCTCTTCCAGAGCGGGGCGCTTTTCGACTCGATGACCGTCTTCGAGAACGTCGCCTTCCCGTTGCGTGAGCACGCCGAAATGTCCGAGGATGAGATCGCGAGGGCGGTCCGCGAGAAACTCGAGCTCGTCAACCTGCCGAACACGGAGCACCTCATGCCGGTCGACCTTTCCGGCGGAATGCGCAAGCGTGTCGGTCTGGCCCGCTCGATCGTTCTCGATCCGAAGATGATTCTCTACGACGAGCCGACCACCGGCCTCGATCCGATTACAGCCCACAAGATCAACGAGCTGATCATCGATCTGCAGTCGAAACTGAATGTCACCTCGGTCGTCGTCACGCACGACATCCAGTCGGCATTCTCGGTCGGCGACCGCATCGCCTTTCTCAATAAAGGTGTTTTTGAATGGGTGGGCACGATGGAGGAGGCGCGCGACTCCGATCATCCCGTGCTGCGCGAGTTCCTCAAAGCGTCCGCCGTTACAGCCGCGCAGCCAACTCACTGAAACCCGGAACAAAGGAAACGGTTCGGTACAAAAACGATGGCAACCAAACCCAAAGAAAAAACGGTACGCGTCGGTCTTCTCGTTGCGGCTTCGCTGCTGGTGCTGATGATCTTCGTCTTCTTCATCGGCTCCGAGCAGAAGATCTTCTCGCGCAAGAACGAGTACAAAGTCCGGCTCGACAACGTCACCGGCCTGGCCGAAGGCAACCCGGTCAAGATCTCCGGCGTCACGGTCGGCGTCATCAAGGACATCACTCTTCCGCGCGATCCTAAAATGCGCGACGTCGACATCGAGTTGATGGTCGACCGGAAGTACGAGGACCGGATCCGAACCGACTCGCGCGCCCGGCTGAAGAAACTCGGCCTCCTGGCCGGAGACAGCTACATCGACATCTCTCCGGGCAGCCCTAAGTTCGACACCCTCCCAGCCGGTTCCCTCATTCCAGCCGCGCGGCAGACCAACGTCGATCAGCTCATCTCCTCCGGCGAAGACCTCGTCGACAATTTCGTGCAGATCTCGTATTCGCTGAAGAACATCCTCGGGCGCGTCGACCGCGGCGAGGGCCTCATCGGCGAGCTGACCAGCACACCGGAGACAAAGCAGCGGATTACCGACACCTTCCTGGCGACCCTCAACAAGACGAACGCCATCCTCGGCCATGTCGAGAGCGGCAAGGGATTGGTCGGAAAACTCGTGTACGACGACACCTTCGCCGCGACCCTCACCAGTTCGATTCAGGAAAGCGCGCGTTCGCTGCAGTCGCTCGTCACCGAGGTGCAGGGAAGCCTGAAGAACGGACAGGGCGCAATCCCGGCGTTGCTCAGCGACCCCGAGGGGAAGAAAAAAGTCTACGACCTCGTCGACAACCTGCGAATCACGTCGGCGAATCTGGCCGCGCTGAGCTCCTCCTATCAGAACGGCCAGGGTCTCGTGCCGCGGCTGATGAACGACAAGGCTTACGCCGATCAGGCGCTCGTGGAGTTCACGGGCCTCCTGCACCAGCTCAACGACACCGTCGCCAAAGTGAATCGCGGCGAAGGGACCGCCGGAAAACTGATCAGCGATCCGTCGGTGTACGAGTCGGTGAACGACATCCTCATCGGCATCAACGAATCGAAGCTCCTTCGCTGGTTGATCCGCAACCGGCAGCAGAGCGGCATTCAGAAGCGCTACGACACCGAGTCGTCGAAGCCTCCCGCCGCGCCGCCTCCGCCACCGCCGGCCGTGAAGCCGGTTCCCAAGGGTGAAGCCCCCGCGCCCGATGTACCGCCGGTCGCGACGACGACGGCAACGACAACTTCGACGGCCCCGCCTTTGTAAACCAGAAACCAGAAACCAGAAATGCTCCGCTACGCCGACATCTTGGTGTAGCTGAGCATTTCTGCTCCTGTCTTCTGTCTTCTGCCTTCTGGTTCTGGTTTCTGGCTTCTGGTTTCTAGTTTCTGGTTTCGTTTGTTACGATCTCGCGCCGCGCGTTTCGCGTGAGGAGGACTCCCAGGTGGATATCGCAGTCATCGGAACGGGCTATGTCGGGCTCGTTACCGGGGCCGGTCTGGCCGACTTTGGAAACGACGTCATCTGCTGTGACATCGATCCGAAGAAAATCGACGCCCTCAACAGCGGGCAGATTCCGATTTACGAGCCGGGCCTCGACAAGATCGTCAGCCGCAACGTTGGCGAAGAACGCCTGCGTTTCACCACGGACCTGCCGGAAGCCATCCGGCGCAGCCGGGCCATCTTCATCGCCGTCGGTACCCCGCCCAAGCCCGACGGCTCGGCCGACCTTCGCTACGTCGAGGATGTCGCCCGCACGATTGCGCAGCACATGAACGGGCCGAAGCTCGTCATCACCAAATCGACCGTTCCGATCGGTACCGGGCGGATGATCGAGCGCATCCTAGGGGAATCGGGCAACGGCCACAGAGGGTCCGTCGTCTCCAACCCTGAGTTCCTGCGCGAGGGCTCTGCCATCGAGGACTTTCTCAAGCCCGACCGCGTCGTCATCGGCGCCTCCGACGAGGAATCGATCGGGCTGATGAAGGAGATTTACGCCCCGCTGCACTCGCTCGAGATCCCCTTCGTCGTCACGAACGTGGAGTCGTCCGAGCTGATCAAGTACGCCGCCAATGGTTTCCTGGCCACCAAGATCTCATTCATCAACGAGGTCGCGGTCATGTGCGAGCTGCTTGGCGCGGACGTGCAGGACGTGGCGCGCGGCATCGGTCTCGACTCGCGCATCGGGCCGAAGTTTCTTCAGGCCGGCCCCGGCTACGGCGGCTCCTGTTTCCCGAAAGACACCTCGGCCGTGGCCGACATCGCCCGCCGCTTCGGCTACGAGTTTCAGATCATCGAGGCCGTGCTGCGCGTGAACGCAAACATCAAGGAGAGGATGGTCCTCAAAGTCATCGAGGCGCTCGATGGTGAGGTTCGCGGCAAGACCGTGGCCATGCTCGGCCTGGCTTTCAAGCCGGAGACCGACGACATGCGCGACTCACCGGCGATCCCGATCATCAAGGGTCTGCAGAAGCAGGGGGCGATCATCCGGGCATACGATCCGGGAGCGATCGAGAATTCGAAGAAGATCTTCGAAAACGTCACCTACTGCGGCGATGCCTACGAGACCGCGGACGGCGCCGACGCGCTCGTCATCGCCACGGAGTGGAACGAGTTCCGGGCCCTCAAGCTCGAGCGCATTCGAAAGCTCCTCAAGCAGCCGCTCATCATCGATCTGCGAAACGTCTACGATCCGCAGCGGATGAAAGCGGAAGGCTTCCGGTACATCTCCGTCGGACGCAACGAAGACAAGCTCGCTGCGGAGCGCACCTGATGACCCGTGCCTTGATCACGGGCGGGGCCGGATTCCTCGGTTCGCACCTCTGCGAACTGTTTCTCGAGCGCGGCCACGAAGTGATCTGTATCGACAACTTCATCACCGGCAATCCCGCCAACATCCAGCACCTCATCGGCCGTGAAGGCTTCTCCTTCGTCAAGTACGACGTCACGAACTACATCCACATCGACGGGCCGCTCGACTACGTCCTGCACTTCGCCTCCCCGGCCAGCCCGATCGACTATCTCGAGAAGCCGATCCAGACGCTGAAAGTCGGATCCCTCGGTACGCACAAAACGCTCGGCGTGGCCAAAGACAAAGGGGCGCGCTATCTCATCGCCTCGACCTCCGAGGTCTATGGCGATCCGCTGGTCCACCCGCAGAAAGAGGACTACTGGGGCAACGTGAATCCGGTCGGTCCGCGCGGCGTCTACGACGAGGCGAAACGCTTCGCCGAGGCCATGACGATGGCCTATCACCGTTTCCATGGCGTCGAGACGCGCATCGTCCGCATCTTCAATACGTACGGTCCACGCATGCGCATCAGGGACGGCCGCGTCGTGCCGGCCTTCATCGCGCAGGCCTTGCGCGACGAGCCGCTGACGGTCTTCGGCGACGGCTCACAGACGCGCTCATTCTGCTTCGTCACCGACCTGATCGAGGGCATCTACCGGCTGTTGATGTCGGACGAAGTCAATCCCACCAATATCGGCAACCCGAACGAGATGACCGTGCTGCAGTTCGCGCAGGAGATCAAGCGCCTCACGGGAAGCACGGCGCCGATCGAGTTTCGGCCCCTTCCCGAGGATGACCCGAAGATCCGCCGGCCCGATATCACCAAGGCACGAACTCTGCTTCACTGGGAGCCGGTCGTGCCGCTGCAAGAAGGATTGACGAAGACGATCGATTACTTTCGAAGGGTGCTGTAGATGGCCAAACGCGTGCTCATTGGATTTGTGGCCGGTTTTGTGGCCACGCTCGTCTTTCACCAGGCCACCCTCTGGATCCTGCACTACTTCGGCTACGTGCCGAACGCGCCGTGGCCGATGAAGCCGGTGCCGCCGTTCGGTATCCCCGCAGTCATCTCGCTGTCATTCTGGGGCGGCGTGTGGGGCGTGATCATGATGCTGTTGATCGAGCGCCGCCGCGGTGCCGCCTTCTGGATCG
Organism: Thermoanaerobaculia bacterium; assembly: GCA_035576505.1. Lineage (GTDB taxonomy): Bacteria > Acidobacteriota > Thermoanaerobaculia > Gp7-AA8 > Gp7-AA8 > JADGNZ01. Next base: position 12,816 of record DATLWH010000100.1, read on the forward strand.
CCGCCATCGTCTTCGGCGCCATCTGCCCGACGCTCGTGGCCTGGTTCATCGTGGCCCCGCTCAAGCACACGCCGATCGCCGGCGGCTGGAAGCCGCGGACGATGATGATCGGCCCGCTCGTCAACGGCGCCTGGGGCTTCGGTACCGCGCTGATCTACCGCCTGTTCAGCCCGCGGTAGGCACGCTGCCGCCGTCCGACGCGTGCATGCTCCGAAACGTAGCATTCATGCTAGGAAACGAAGCATGCATGGTTCAAAACGAAGCATTCATGCTAGGAAACCAAGCATGCATGCTCCGAAACGAAGCATTCATGCTAGGAAATGAAGCATGCATGGTTCCAAACGAAGCATGCATGCTAGGAAACCAAGCATGCATGGTTCAAAACGAAGCATGCATGCTAGGAAACCAAGCATGCAT
>DATLWH010000101.1:0-3043 GCA_035576505.1 Thermoanaerobaculia bacterium
CATGTTCGAGCCGCTGACGATGAGAAGCCGCAGCGCGCCGCCGATGCGGACGTCGTTGGCCACACGGCGATCGCCGGGAATCAGCGGATGGCCGACCGCATCGCCGTCGAAGAGCGCCTCGCCTTCGACGATCTCCGGAATCACGAACGCCGGCTGCTCGAAGGCGAAGGAGCTCAGCGAGAGCAGCGCCTCCATCTCGGCAATCGTGGCGATCCATCCCACGATCTCCGTCCCCGACTCCGTCCGCCACCGTTCGATGGCGAAGGCGATGTGGGTCGTCCAGAGCAACAATTTGGCGAAGGGCATGAAGAACTGATTGCGTTGCGCGTCGAGCAGCGACACCAGCTTGCGGAGCCGCTCGATCTGGTGCGATGCCGGGACGCCGTCGCGTTCCAGCGTGGCGCGTAGCGCGATCAGCCGCGGAGAGGTGAACGACTGCCGCTCCAGCACGGCCAGCAGACCCGCCAGCAACGCCAGGGCCGGCTCGCGCCGCTCGACCGCGCCGGTGATGACCGCCACGCGCGCCGACAACCGGCGCCCGAAGAGGCTGATCACGACGATCATGACAAAAAAGGGAACCGTCTCCATCGGCGAATGCACCGCCATGGTTCCCGGATTCGTCAGGTTGACGAATCGGGCAACGAGCGCGGGGATGCCGATCACGGACGCGGCCACGCTCAGCACCGTGATCACGACCGCCGCGACGCGCTCCCCCCGTCGGAGCACAGCCGCCCCTTGCGACCATTCATCGAGCTTGGCTTCCTCCACCTCGCTGGCCACCTCGGCGGCGACGACGAAGATCTCCTCGCGCAGCTCGACGCGCTCGCGCAACTCATCGACGGCGATTTGCCTTTCACGCACCTCGGCAGCGGTGACATCGCCGGGATGCATCAGCCAGCGAGCCAGCGTGGCCTGCCCCGCGGCGGTCGCGGCGTTGCAAAGCAGTTCGTAAATCGATCCCTTCCCGAACAGATCTAGATCGGCGGCGAAGAGATGGTGCTCCGCGGCGAAGCCGGCGCCATCGAACCCTTTGCCCCGCCACTCCCCGCTGAGCCGCTCGATGCCGCGCTCGCAGAACCGCGCGGCGGCATCGGCACGCCGCCGTCGACGGATCACGCGGTCGTGCGCGACGACCAGCGCAATGAAGCCCAGCACGGGAACGGCGATCCAGGCGTGGCTGACGTGCACGAGGGCGACGACCACCACGGCGAGGAAGAGAACGATGCGCGATACCGACATGGCCTGCTCGCGCGATCGAAGCGCGGCCGATTCGGCGCGATGACTGCTCAGGCGCTCGTCATACGTTGCACGGGGATCAGACACGCCGCGAGTCTATCGCCGGTACGCCACGTAGCGCGCGTCCGCCGCGACGGCGCGTAGCCCTCGCGCCGCAAGCTGCGCGCGATGCGCCGCATCGTTCGCGCGGACGATGAAGATCCGCGGTGTGGCCAGGTCCGCCAGCGCGACGTCGAGCCAGGCCATCGGCTTGATCGACGCGCCGCCGGCGAAGTTGCCGTAGTGGCGAATCAGATAGTTGCTCGTGAACTCCTCGGCGTCCGGGGTGACGACGACCATCGGCCGCTGCAGGTAGAACGTCATCGATCCGGTGAAGGCCTCCACGCCGACGATCTCGGTGCGCGGCGTGACCATCGGCCGGAGCTGCTCCATGAACGCGGCCTCCGAGCGTCGCAGACCGATGGCGCGCATCATCGGATTGGCCGCTAGCGGGATGGCGATGACCGGGATCGTGAGCGCGATCAGTGCGAGGTCGCGCCGCTGGATGAATGCCGACGTTCCTCCGATCAGGAACCCGACCCCGATCGCGATCGCCGAGATCCCCGCCGCCTCTCCGTACTCAGCACGGAGGTGTAGAAAGGCCGGCGCGGTCACAAGGGCGAGCCCGAACACGAGCAGCACGACTCCCGCCGCGCGCGAGCCGTTCCGGGCCTTGCTCCAGATCCGTGCGACGAGGAGCGCGATCGGCGCCATCAGCGGCAGGATGTACTGCGGCCGCTTCGACTGCGAGATGGAGAAGAAAAGGAAGGGGATGGCGATCCACAGCAGCATGTAGATCGTCGACTTGTCGCGCCGGTCGATGGCGCGCGGACTCCCGATCAGCACGATCGACCACGGAAGCGCGCCGCCGATCAGGTACGGGATGAAGTACCACGGCGGCCCGGTCCGCTTGAGCGCCTTCGTCGCCAGCCGCTGCGCCGTTTCCGTGACGACGACGTAGTGCAGGAAATCGGGGATGGAGAGCGAGATCGCCCAGACCCACGGCGCGATAGCCAGAACGAACAGCGCCAGCCCGCTCCACGACCAGAGCGCGCGGAAACGCTTGCGCCAGATGGCGTACGGGATGGCCACCAGCAGCGGCAAGGCGATCGCCACCGGGCCTTTGGTGATCACGCCAAGGCCGATGGAAAGCCAGGCCAGGGCAGACCATTTCGTGGTGCCCTCTTCCTCGCACGCGAGATAGAAAAACGCCGTCGCCATGGTGATGAACAGCGCCAGAGCGCTGTCGAAAATCACCGTGCGCGAGAATGCCACGGCGAACGGCGTCGCCAGAAAAACGATCGCTGCGATGATCGCCTCCTCCCCGCCCCACACACGCCTGGCGAACCACCAGAGAAATGCGGCGCCGGCGATCGTGAAGAGAAATGCCGGAAGGCGCGCGGCCGTCTCGGTCGGGCCGAGCACTTCCATCACCGCCGCCTCGGCCGCGAAATAGACGATCGGCTTGTCGAGATACGGCAACCCGTCCAGGCGCGGCATGACGTAGTCGTTCGTCGCCGCCATCTCCCTCCCCACCTCGGCGTTGCGCCCTTCGTCCGGGTCGAGCAACGGAAACCCGCCCAGATGGACGGCGAGGAGAAGGACGATGACGACGAGCCACCAGCGGAGAATCACGGAAGGACCAGCCAAAGCGGGCGAAGGATAGCAGTAGCGGCGAATAAGCAGTTCGCAGCCGGGATCGCCGGCATTCCGGCGCTGAACGCCCGAATCGACGGCTCGCCCAAGTCGGTCGGGCCGCAGAGTTATA
>DATLWH010000102.1:0-10346 GCA_035576505.1 Thermoanaerobaculia bacterium
CGAACGCTCCGAACGGCGCATTGGGACCCTGACTGGTGTTCTGCCCCGGAAGCGGCACGAACGAGAAGGAGCTCGTGCCGCGGTAGGTGGGCCATGTGCGGCCGTAGTCGCGGGAGGTGGCCACGCCGACCGTGGAGTAGAAGTTGTCGCTGCGCGTTCCACCGATCTGTCCGAAGCAGATGATCGTTCCCTCATAGATCATCAGCAGATTGCCCGGAGAAACGGTTGGATCGAGGATGACCGATCCCGGTGCTGCGTAGTTGAGATCGAACGTTTGATCCTGGTGCGCCGGATTGCCGTCGGCAACGGTCGGACAGTGGACTCCGGATGGAGAGAGAAAAACCTGTCCGGAGCCGCCCGAGTACGTGCCGTAGCCGTCGGCGCTCGCGAAATCCATCATCCATTGCCCGTTCCTGTTCGGCCCGCTGCCACCGGTCAGTGCGATCAGTCCGATGTCGCTGTGCAGCGGCGTCAGGGAGGCGACGAAGAAGAGGTAATCGGTATTGTGATCGAGCGTTCCGGGCGCAAAGACCGAGGAGTGCTCGTCCGAAATGCCGCTGATGAAGTGGTTGACGGAACTGATGCCGTCGGGACCGACGACGATCTGGTGCGTGTCGAACGTGCCGCCCGGACAGCTTCCCTCTCCCACTGCTCCGGTTGGACTGCAGATGGAGATCGATGCAATGGCCGGGGGATGCGACTGCGCGAGCGCGGGCAGCGCCGAGGAAACGACAGCGAAAGCCAGCGCCGGCAGGGAAGAGCGTACGTTCATCCGAACCCTCCACAACAGAGTAAGGCTCCGTCCCCCCTGCGCCGCGGAGCGGAACGATTATCGCGAAGGAGGGGCGGCGATTCAACGCCGGGACAGGGGATTCTGGCATCGACCGTGTATGAACCACGATTCCGTCGTGGTCGAGGAGACTTCCGCCACAGATCGAAGCGTCGAGCGCCCTCGCCGCCGCGGACTGCTGCGCCTGGCCGCGGCAGCCGCCGTTGTTCTGGCCGTCTATGCGCTCACCGGATTCCTCGTCGTGCCGCGGCTGGCACGCTGGGCGATCGAGGAGAAAGGACGAGCCGCACTTCACCGGGAGGTCACTCTTGGCGAGATCCGGTTCAATCCGTTTACGTTCGATCTCAACCTGAGCGGACTGCGGATCCTCGACCGGGACCGCCAGCCGCTGTTCTCGCTCGATCGTCTCCACCTCCAGCTCGCGCTCTCCGGAATCTTCAAGCGGGCATGGCGGCTGGGCGAGCTTCGCATCGACCGGCCGCATGTCGAGCTGCGCATCCTTCGAGACGGCAAGCTCAGCATCGCTGACCTTCTCACAGCCGACAACGACTCCGCCACCTTGCCCCGCCTGATCATCGACCAGCTCGCGATTCGCGATGGGAAGCTCGATTTCACCGACCAGTCCGTCACGCCGCCGGCCGCCGTCCGCCTGACTCCGGTGAATGCGGAAGTGCGCGATCTGGTCACGCTTCCCGAGCAGCGGGGCGAACACACGCTCTCGATCGCCTTCGCCGGGGAAAAGACGAAGAGCACGATCCGGATGATCGGGCGGCAGACGCTCTCGCCGTTCGGCCTCTCCGGACGGATCGAGGCGCACAACATCGCTCTTGCCTCCCTCGCGGAGCGGTTTTCTTCCGGCGCGCCGATTCTGCTGCGCCGCGGACAGGCCGACGTGGGCATCGACTACGCCCTGCAGCGTCGCAAGGGTGGAGGGCTTCAGCTCGAGACCACCCGAGGCGAATTGACGGCTACCGGTATCGCGCTTGGTCCGCGTGGTCAGAGCAGCGAGCAACTGGTGATCCCGCGGCTCGAAGTCCGCGAGGCCAGGATCGCCTTTCCGGCACGGCGTGTTGAAATCGGATCGGTGCGCATCATCGAGCCGCGCGGCTCGTTGGGGTGGGATCCTCAGGGACGGCTCAACTGGAGCCAGAGCGCTACGCCTCAGAACCAGCAATCTTCCCCTGTGCTCTCCTCGGCCTCCGCGCCATGGAGCGTGAAACTCGACAAGACCACGATCGAGCGCGGCGCGCTCCACATCGAGGATCAGCAGACGGCCACTCCCACGCGCATCGATCTCGACGGGATGAGCATCGAAGCCAACGGTATCTCGAACAGCGCCAGTGCGCCGATTGCCCTTTCTGCCGCGGCCAATGCGAACGGCAGTGGCCGGATTTCGCTCCGTGGCACGCTCGTTCCTTCGCCCTTCGCTCTCGACCTTCAGAGCTCTCTGGCCGCCATCGAGCTGACCCCTTTTCGCCCGTACATCGATTCCGTCCGCGGTCTCACGCTGGCTGGGGGCAACCTCGGTTTCGACGGACGCATGCGTTTCTCGCCGCAGCAGCCGTTCCTGATCGAAGGGAACGGGGTATTGAGCGGCCTCGAGTTTCTCGACGCCAACAACCAGCGCCTCCTGGGCTGCAGAACGGCCACCCTTCGCCAGGTCCGTCTCGATGGATCGTCGTCGCGATTCCGGATCGGAGCCGTAGATGCCGACGGAATGTATGCAAACGTCGCCATCGACAAGCAGAAGAATCTCAATCTCTCCGCCATCGGCTCTTCCGATACAAACGAACCGAAAAAGGGATCGTTCGACATCGGCCTGATCAACATCCGCGACGGCACGATCGACTATCGGGATGACAGCCTGGCGCTGCCGTTCGCAACGGCGATCCGCTCCGCGAATGGAAAGATCAGCGATTTCTCCACGACCAGCACCGCCGCCTCGACGATCCGCCTCGATGGCGATGTCGCAGACCACGGGTCGATGAAGGCGGAAGGGACGATGCACGCGGTCGATCCCTTCGCCGACACCGATCTCTCGATGCGGTTCAAGAGCATTCCCATGCCGAAGCTGACACCGTACTTCGCCGAGTTTGCGGGCTATGAGATCGACCACGGCACACTCGACCTCGATCTCCAGTACCGCATCGTGGATCGCAAGCTGGCCGGAGATCACCGTGTGGTGGCCACGGACCTGACTCTCGGAAAGAAAACGGGCGGATCGAAGGCCGGATTCGCGGTGAGGCTGGCCGTGGCCCTGCTCAAGGATCGCAACGGCCTGATCGCCCTCCAGGTTCCCATCGAGGGAAACGTCGACTCGCCGGAGTTCAACTACCGGGCCGTTTTCTGGCAGGCGATGAAGACGATCCTCGGCGGCGTGGCACAATCGCCGTTCCGCGCGCTCGGGCGATCGATGGGAGTGGACGGCGAGAACCTCGATCTCGTGGCGTTTGATCCCGGCGTGGTCACGTTCATTCCACCCGAGGCCGAGAAGCTGCGAAAGATCGCAGGCGAGCTGGCCGCGCGTCCGGAGCTCACGCTCCAGATCGAAGGGCGCTTCGATCCCGAGCTCGACGGGGAGGAGATGAGGAAGGCCAAGCTCGAGTTGCTGATCGAAGCGCACCGCGATCCTCTGAAGACCGGAGCGAGCGAGCCGCCTTCACTGGAAACGATTCTGGAGACGCTGTACTCGGAAACGTTCTCTCCCGAGCGGCTGGCCCAGGAGCGCGCGAAATTCACCACGGCGCCCGCGCCACCACCGCCCGAGCCGCCGAAGAGCAAACGTGAGCGTAGGGCTGCTCCACCGCCGCCAACGGCTGTGGCCGCGGCCGCGTCCTTCAACGGAGCCGCCTTCTACGACGAGGTCCGGAAGCAGCTCGTTGCCGCGCAGACCATCAGCCCCGACGACTTTCGAGCCCTCGGCCGTGCCCGCGCCGCCGCCATCGCCTCGGCGCTCACCGCGGGCGGAACGCTGCAGACGACGCGCCTCGAGACCCTCGACCCCACCGAAGCGAAGAGCAAGCCCGGCTCCCAAGAAGTGCGCTCGGAGATGAAGCTCTCCACACGGGAGGTCGGATCGAGCGGCTCGTCGGACGATTGAGGGGTTGGGCGTGATCTGTTGCGGTGCGACGAACTGCAGGGCGTCCTAAGGCTTGGCCTGCCACATCAGCTTGCCGATCAAATGGGCTCTTGAGGAACCTTGAGCTTGATTGCGCGCTCTAAACATCGAAGTCTGTGGCGAGCCGGGAGGATTCATTGCCGGAGCCGGACCCCGGTCCGTCCGTTCTGGAACGATCACGAAAACGATATGTGAAGGCACGCCTGCAGGCTCGACGGCGGGCGTATGCTCCGAGCCTCGGGGGCTCGATGATGCGTCATGGTCTTTTGCTGTTTATAGCTCTGCTGGTTTGCTCCTCGCCGGTGTTCGCAGAACAGCCGCCCCTCATCCCGCGCAAGCTTCTTTTCGGAAACCCGGAACGGACCACGCCGCGGCTCTCGCCGGACGGTACACAGATCGCATGGCTTGCTCCCGACAAGAACGGCGTGTTGAACGTGTGGGCGCGGCCGGTCGTGTCGGACGCACCGCGTCTCATCACGAACGAGGCCACGCATCCGATTTACTGGTACGCGTGGGGGGCGGATGGGAAACACATCCTCTACTTGCAGGACAACGCCGGCGACGAGATCGACCATCTCTTTTCCGCCGATCTGGAGAACGGAAACATTCGCGACCTGACCCCGTTCCGAGGTGTGCGCGCGCAGAATATCCTGACCAGCCCCCGGCAGCCGAATGCCGTGCTCCTTGGCCTCAACCTTCGTGACCGAAAGGTCTTCGACATGTACCGCGTCGACCTCGAGTCCGGCGCGGTGACGATCGAGGCGAAGAATCCCGGCGACGTTCTCACCTGGAGCACCGATGCCAACTTCGCCATCCGCGGCGCAACGGCCTTCAACGGTTCGACCGGAGAGACCATCATCCGCGTGCGCGACGGTTCCGCGCAGCCGTGGCGTGATCTCATGGTCATGCCGTTCGAACGGGCGCTCTTCGACGGGCAGGTGATCGGAGGCTCGCTCATCGCCGGCTTCTCTCCGGACGGCAAGAGCGTCATCGTCCACTCTGCCCTTCACTCCGACAAGGGACGCCTGCTGCGCGTCGACGTGATGAGTGGCAAGGAACTGGGCGTCGTCGCCCAGGACCCGCAGTCAGACGTCGATGATGAGGGTCTGAGCCCTGCCGTCATGGTGAATCCGGTCACGCAAGAGATCGAAGCGGTGAGGTTCGACTACACCTCGCCGCATTGGACGTTTCTCGATGCAGCCACCAGCGCCGATTTCGAGCGCATCGGCCGCCAGGTGCCGGGGTTTCTTCGCATCATCAGCCGCGATCGCGCCGACAAGACTTGGCTCCTCTCGGCCTCGCGCAGCGACGCGGCGACGTCATACGTCGCCTGGGACCGCGCGGCGAAGAAGTTGACGCCGCTCTTCAGCGACAACCCCGATCTTCAGCGCTACACGCTCGCCCCGAAGAAGGCCGTCGTGATCAAGGCCCGCGACGGCCTGCCGCTCGTCAGTTACCTGATCGTTCCTCCCGGAGTGGAGCCGAAAGGGCTGCCGCTGGTGCTCGACATCCACGGCGGCCCGTGGTTCCGCTGGAGCGACGACTTCGATCCCGAGGCTCAGTTGCTCGCCAATCGGGGCTATGCCGTGCTCCAGGTGAACTATCGCGGCTCGACCGGATACGGCATCGGATTCCTCACTGCCGGTACGAACCAGTGGGGACGGGGCACGCAGCAGGATCTCTACGACGCCGTGCAGTGGGCCATCGACCAGGGAATCGCCGATCCGAAACGCATCGCGGCGTTGGGATGGTCCGGCGGCGGCTTTGGGACCCTGCACTCTTTGGAGCAGCGGCCGGACCTCTTCACCTGCGGCGTCGACGGAGTGGGGCCGGCAGACGTCGTCACACTCTTCCGTTCGTTTCCGAACTATTGGAGCGGCATTCTCCTGCGCTGGCGGCGGCGTGTCGGCGATGTCGAGCATGACCCGGAACTGAACCGTCTCATCTCACCGCTGTACCACGTGGAGTCGATTCGCGCTCCGCTGCTGATCGGGCAGGGGCAGAATGATCCCCGCGTGACGATCGCGAACACCGACTCCATGGTGAAGGCGCTACGCGAGGCCAAACGGGACGTGGTCTACATCGTCTATCCCGACGAGGGGCATGGATTCGGAAGGCCGGAGAACAATCTGGACTTCTACGGCCGCGTCGAGGAGTTTCTGGCCAGTCACCTCGGCGGCCGGGCCGAGCCGTGGACAAAGATAGAGGGTGCTACGGCACAGGTGCGATGAATCGCGTTTACGTACAGTGCCTCGGTGACGAACCTGTCGCACGATCGGTTCCTTGTTAGAGGACGTGTCGCGGAGGCTGGGCCAACAAACGCCGCGGCGCGTCGCCGCTGGCGTCCCCAACGGGATTCGAACCCGTGTTGGCGCCGTGAAAGGGCGCTGTCCTGGGCCTCTAGACGATGGGGACGTGTATCGCGGGCGGCCTTGGTGAGCCCGGTAGGGATCGAACCTACGACCAATTGGTTAAAAGCCAACTGCTCTACCACTGAGCTACGGGCCCGCGCGCGAACGGTGAACCATACGGACCAGCACTACTCCTGTCAACTGCGAGCCCTACCGAACGCGGCACCCGCCGCCGATATTGCCTCATCGAAAGCGGATGGCGATGCGCCGGATCTCGTCCTCTTTCAGAACGCCGTCGTCGTAGCGCCGCTGCAGGATGGTCAGGTAGAGGCGAGGGGAGGCCGTCTTCTCGATCGGCGTGTCGCCGAGCTGCGCCACATCGCGGTCGAGGACGTAGAGGATGCCGCTGCGGCTCATCTTCGACCAGCGGCTCGCCGACGGCGAGGGAGCATCGACGTAATGCGCACCGTCCGGGTTGACGTTCAGGCGCTTGTTTGGATTGCCGGGAGACTCGCCGTAGTTGCTGCCCGGGCAGAACGGAATCCGCTCCTTGCCGGCGCAGTCCTCGAGCACGCGATATCCGGCGCGGACTCGTTTGAAGTTCACATCGCTGTCGGCCCCGTTGATCTCCACCGGCGAATTGGACGTCGACATCACGCGGATGGTGAACGGCGCGCGCCGCAGGACGACGGCACCATCGGGATCGGAGGGGTGCTCGACCGTCTCGTCCTGAATCAGGCCCACGCCCCACGTTTCATTCGCCTTCAGGTGGAGCGTCTCGTTTGCTTCTACGAGCATTGCGCGCGCGGTCTTCAGCTCACTCTGGATGAGCTCCTTGGTGACAGGCGAGGTTGCCAGACGGGCACGTTCTTCGAGAATCAGGGCGTGGTACTTCAGCGCCTCCGCGTCGCGGCCGTAGTCGCGGTTCACGATCTGGAAGTAGTGATCGGCGAGCTCGAGAGTGGCGGCGCGCCGGTCGTCGGGCAGCGAATTGGTGCGGACGACGACGTCGTAAAGCGCGTTCCCGGCGTCCCGAATCGAGGCCGCGCGATCGCTTCCCGTCTTGCTCATGGCCTGAATATCGTCAAACGTCTTCCCCCATTCGTCGCGGCGAGCGTGCGCCTCGGCCAGAAGGCGATAGACGGTGCGGTCGGCCGGATGGCGGACGCGATAGGCGTCCGCGGCGGTGATGGCCTCCTGATACTTCTTCGCCGCCAGCAGCGACTCCGCGCGCACGAGCTCCGGGTCTCGATCGGCCGCATGCGCCGTAACGATCGCTGCGATGAGGAGCAGGAGCGCCGAGGTCAGTCGTTTCATCGGTGCGGCCAGAATTGAATATCAGAGTTCGCTCTTCGTGTCATCCCCGGGACAGCATCGTCCACAGCCCGATGACGATGAAGCCGGCGCCGGCGATGAGCTTCAGCGTCGACGGCTTCACGAATCGCTCGACCTGGGCGCCGAGGAGCACACCGATGGCCGATGCCAGAACGAGCGCGCTGGCGCTGGCGGCGAAGACGAGCCACTTCTTGTTCTGTGCCTCCGAGGCGAAGAGCATCGTGGCCAGCTGCGTCTTGTCGCCGATCTCGGCGAGGAAGACGGAGATGAAGATCGCGGAGAAGGCTTTCCACATGAGGGGGAGTCTATGCGAACGCGAAGGTGCGCATCGAGAGGTTGCCGTAGTGGAATCCTTCGTAGATCGTCGTCAGGTTGTCGGTCTCGCGGGCGGCGCCGACGGTGACGAAGACGGGCTCGAAATGTTCGGGAGTGGGGACGGCCAGGGCGCCGTGCGGGGCGAGGTCGCGGTAGCGGGCCAGGGTCGAGAAATCGCGCGCGGCGAGATGCGTGGCGAACCATTCGTCGAACTCGCTGGCCCAGTCATCGACCGGGGCGTTCTTCTGTGACAGATGGATGGCGCGCAGGTTGTGGACGATGCCGCCGCTGCCGACGATGGCCACGCCGCGGTCGCGGAGCGGTGCGAGGATGCGCCCGATCTGCATCAACTCTTCCGGAGTGGTTGGATACGGCTGGGCGATCTCGACGATCGGCAGGTTTGCATCGGGGAGAAGGATGCGCAGGGGCACCCAGAGGCCGTGGTCCCAGCCGCGCGTTTCTTCGAGTGCAGCATCTGCTCCGAGGAGGGCGGCAATCTCGCGAGCGAGGGCGGGATCGCCGGATGCTTCGTACCGGATGCTATAGAGCGCCTCGGAGAAACCGCTGAAGTCGTAGATCGTCTCGGGACGCGCCACGGCATTGACCTTCAGGCCGCGGGCCTGCCAGTGCGCGGAAACGACGGCGACGGCGCGCGCGCCGGCGAGCGCGGCGCCAAACGCGCCGGTGGCGCGCGTGAAGTCGTCCTGCTCGATGGCGATGGACGGAGCGCCGTGGGAGATGAAAATGGAAGGCATCGGAGCGGTCATGCCGATATCATCCGCCCAATGCGTATTCGTCCCCTCGTCTTCCTAGCCTTCCTTCTCGCCTCGCAGAGCGGCGCCATGGCCGCTCCGCCTCAGAGATTGCCTACCGGCGTCTCGCTCGACCCGATCGCGGAATCGCACGGTGTCGGCAACTTTCCGTTGGCGATGACAGTAGCGCCGGGAGGCAAACGCGTCGTGCTGCTCCTCTGCGGGTGGCGCGAGCAGGGTGTGCAGATCGTCGATCGAAAAACCGGCGCGGTCGTACAGACGCTGCCGCAGGTAGCCGCGTTTATCGGCCTGGCGTTCTCGCCTGACGGAAAGACCCTCTACGCCAGCGGAGGAAACGACGACTCGATCTTCGTCTACCACTGGAACGGCAGCGAGGCGCTGGCCCTGGGGAAGATCGATCTGGTGGAACGGCCGAAGCCTGCGCCGGGCGATAAGCCGAAGGAAGCGATGGGGACTCAATACCCAGCCGGTATCGCCATCTCCGGCAACGGCCGATTCCTGTATGTCGCCGAAAACCTCTCCGACACGCTCGCTGTTGTCGAGCTCTCAACGGGCAAAATCATTCAACGCCTGCGCGCGGGGCGCTACCCATACGCGGTCGTCACCGGGCCGCGCGGTGAAGTCTACGTTTCCGCGTGGGGCGCCAACATCGTGAATGGTTTTCGCCTCGGTGCGGAAGGTCTGCTCCGCCGCGACGCCCGGATCGTGGTGGGGCGCCATCCCTCGGCGATGCTGCTTCGCGGCACCCGCCTCTACGTGGCCTCGGCCAGCACCGATTCGATCAGCGTGGTCGACACGGTCACGGCGAAAGTCGTGGCGACACTCGCTGACGCTCCCCCCGCCGGGCCGCACGAGGGGAGTACGCCGAATGCCCTGGCGCTCTCGCGCGACGGCAGCCGCCTCTTTGTGGCCGAAGCGGACAACAACGCCGTCGGCGTGTTCGACACCAGCTCGCACACGTTGCTCGGGCGGGTGCCTGTGGAGTGGTATCCCTCCGCGCTTGCCGCTGATGGGAGTGACCTGCTCGTCGTGAGCGCGAAGGGCCGCGGCTCACGGCCGAACCCGAACCGGAAACAGCCGGGGACGAAGAACCCACCCCACTCGCCCGACTACACGCTCGGCCAGATCGACGGGTCGCTGCTGTCGTTTCCGGTGGCGATGCCGGCGGCAAGGCTGGAGGCGCTCACGCGTCGTGTCGCGCGCGCGAACCGTTGGGACGCGAAGCGTGCGGCGGGCCGCTATCCGCCGTTCAAGCATGTCGTTTACATCATCAAAGAGAACCGCACCTACGACCAGATCCTCGGCGACATGGAGGAGGGGGACGGCGATCCGTCGCTGGTCTTTTTCGGCCAGAACATCTCGCCGAACCATCATGCACTGGCGCGGCGGTTCGGCCTGTTCGACCGCTTCTTCGTCAACGCCGAGGTCAGCGCGACGGGGCACAACTGGTCGACCGCCGCCTACAGCTCCGATTATCTCGAGAAGACGATGCCGTCGGAGTACAGCTCGCGCGGCCGGACATACGACTACGAGGGGACGAACCGCACCCATGAGGTCGACGACGACGACGATGTGAACGCGCCGGCCACCGGTTATCTGTGGGACCTGGCGGTACGAAAGAAGATCTCCTTTCGCAACTACGGCGAGTACGTCGCGAACGGCGA
>DATLWH010000103.1:0-4631 GCA_035576505.1 Thermoanaerobaculia bacterium
CGAGCTCGAACCGGCGCTGGCCATCGCCAAGCAGCAGATCGACGGCGGCGCGAACATCCTCGACGTCAACATGGACGAGGGGCTGCTCGACTCCGAGAAAGTCATGACGCACTTCCTCCATCTGGTGGCCTCGGAGCCCGATATCGCCCGTGTGCCGCTCATGATCGACTCGTCGAAGTGGTCGGTGCTCGAAGCAGGCCTCAAGTGCACACAGGGAAAGTCGGTCGTCAACTCCATCTCGCTAAAAGAGGGGGAGGAGAAGTTCCGCGAACAGGCGCGCATCATCCGCCGCTTCGGCGCCGCCGTGATCGTCATGGCCTTCGACGAGCAGGGACAGGCGGATTCGGTCGAGCGCAAGGTGGCCATCTGCTCGCGTGCCTTCCACATCCTCGTCGACGAGGTGGGCTTCGATCCCACCGACGTCATCTTCGATCCCAACGTCCTCACGGTGGCCACCGGGATCGAGGAGCACAACAACTACGGCGTCGCGTTCATCGAGGCGGTGCGCCGGTTGCACGAGCGGTTTCCACTGGTCAGCTTCTCCGGCGGCATCAGCAACGTCTCCTTCTCCTTCCGCGGCAACAAGACGGTGCGCGAGGCCATGCACGCCGCGTTTCTCTATCACGCCATCAAAGCCGGGTTGACGATGGGGATCGTCAACGCCGGGCAGCTCGCCATCTACGAAGAGATTCCGCGCGAGCTGCTCGACCTCGTCGAAGACGTGCTGCTCAACCGCCGCCCCGACGGCACGGAGCGCCTGCTCGTCTACGCCGACCGTGTCAAAGGACAGGGAACGATCACGGCGAAAGAGGCCGAAGCCTGGCGCGGCGGCAGCGTCGAGGAGCGGCTCTCGCACTCGCTGGTCAAAGGCATCATCGAGAATCTGGACAGCGATATCGAGGAGGCGCGGCAGACCTACCCGAGCGCGCTTTCGATCATCGAAGGTCCGCTGATGGACGGCATGAACATCGTCGGCAACCTCTTCGGCGCCGGCAAGATGTTTCTCCCGCAGGTCGTCAAGAGCGCGCGCGTCATGAAGAAAGCGGTGGCCTACCTGCTGCCGTTCATGGAGGCGGAGAAGGCAAAAGCGGGCGATCTCTCGCAGCGGGGGAAGGTGCTCATGGCCACTGTCAAAGGCGACGTCCATGACATCGGCAAGAACATCGTGGGCGTGGTTCTCGGCTGCAACAATTACGAGGTGATCGACCTCGGCGTGATGGTCTCCGCGGACAGGATCCTTGATACGGCCATCGCCGAGAAGGTCGACATCATCGGCCTCTCCGGCCTCATCACCCCCTCGCTCGACGAGATGGTTCACGTAGCGCGGGAGATGGAGCGGCGCGGCTTCACGACGCCGATGCTGATCGGAGGCGCGACCACCTCCAAACTGCACACCGCCGTAAAGATCGCGCCGCGCTACTCACACGCGACCGTTCATGTTCTCGACGCCTCGCGCGCCGTTGGAGTAGTCAGTACGCTCCTGTCGGACAGACGCGACGACTTCGAGCGCGAGCGTCAGAGCGAGTACGAGCATCTTCGCGAAGCGCAGGCAAAGCGGCAGAGCGAGACGAAGCTGCTGCCGATCGACGCCGCACGGCGCCGCAAACCGTCGTTGACCTATTCGCCCGACCGGCCGCCGTTTCTCGGCGTCCGAGTTCTCGAAGACGTCCCGCTGGAACGCATCGAGCCGTTCATCGACTGGAATCCCTTCTTCTCGGCGTGGGAGCTGCGCGGGCGTTTTCCGCAGATCCTCGATGAGCCCCGCGCAAAAGAGCTGTTCGACGACGGACAGAAGCTGCTTCGCGAGATCATCGGCAACCGCCTCATCCGCGCCCGAGCCGTCTACGGTTTCTGGCCGGCCAACTCGGTGGGGGACGACGTCGAGGTCTATGCCGATGAATCGCGGGGCGAGGTGATTGCGACGCTCCATACGCTGCGCCAGCAGCAGGAAACCAACACCGGTCAGAACCTCGCGCTTGCCGATTTCGTGGCGCCGAAGGCCAGCAACGTCATCGACTACGTCGGCGGTTTCGCCGTCACCGCCGGAATCGGAGTGGGCGAGGTTGTGGCGCGGTTCGAAAAGGACCACGACGACTACAACGCCATCATGACCAAAGCGCTGGCCGATCGGTTGGCCGAGGGGCTCGCGGAGCTGCTGCACAAAGAGACGCGCGCGGAGTGGTACGCGCCGAATGAGAACCTTTCCAGCGAAGAGCTGATCGCGGAGAAGTACCGCGGCATCCGTCCCGCCCCCGGCTATCCGGCCGCACCGGATCACAGCGAGAAGGCGACGCTCTTCGCGCTCCTCGGCGCGGAGCGCGCTGGCATCGAATTGACTGAGAATTTCGCCATGACTCCGGCGGCGTCGGTGAGCGGCTTCTACTTCGCGCATCCGCAGTCGAAGTACTTCGCCGTCGGCCGCATCGGCCGTGATCAGGTCGTCGATTACCACGTCCGCAAAGACATGCGGCTCCCGCTCGTCGAGCGTTGGCTCGCGCCTGCGTTGTCATACGAGCCTGAAGCTGCCGCGGACGTGAATGTCTGTTCGTGCGGGGTGCAACACGGTGCGGTAACGGCGCGCTGACGCGCAAATTGCCGTTACTGTCGCGCGATAACGGCAATCGACACGTCATCTTCCGGTGGGCGGCCGCCGGTGAAGAGATTCCACTCGCCGACGAACGTGTCGACGAGTGTGACCGGAGAGGCCGCGCTGTTCCAGCCGATGATGGCGTCGACGAAGGCATCGCCGAACTCCTTCTCGTTGGCGTTTCTCGCTTCCGTCAATCCATCGGAGTGAAACAGCAATCGTTCGCCGTGCGCGAGTGAGCCGTGCAACTCCTCCCACTTCATCCCCGATTTCACGCCGAGTGGATAGGAACCGACGCCGATGCGCTCGACGACCTTGCCGGCCGCAATCTTTACGATCTGCGGATGTCCTGCCACGGTGGTGATGAAACTGCCGTCTCGATCAAGGAGCACGTAGCAACAGGAGAAAAAGGAACGCGGACCGCCGGTACGGCAAAGGATGCGGTTGAGCGAGCCGATGATGGCGCCGGGCGATGGGTCGACGTCGAGCTGCGTCCGCCACGCCGCATGTGCGACAGCCATCACCAGACCGGCCGCCATGCCATGACCTGAGGCGTCGCCGAACAGGACGGCCAGCCGGCCGTCGGAAAGAGGGACGAAATCGTAGATGTCGCCGCCGACCGTATTGGCGATCCGGTTGTAGGCGGCGATCTCGTATTCGCTCGTCTGCGGCGGAACCTTCGGGATCAGGTCCGCCTGCAGGTCGCGCGCGAGCTCCAGCTCGTCGCGGTACTTGATCTTGTCGATCAGCTCCATCGCCAGCAAGAGCACCACCACCATGAAGGCTCCGGCCATCTCGAAAGACGGCCAGGCGTGGAAGCTGTTATTTCGTGTTCCTACGCTGAAAAGGCAGACGAAGAACCAGACGAATGCCAACAGAAAGAGCACGCGGCGAAACGGTGCCAGGCGCTTGGCCAGGCCGAGAAGCATCGCGCTGCGCGTGCGCACGAACCGCCGCAGACGCTTCGGATCGCTGTCGATCTTCGACTGGTAGTCGGCGATCAGCATCTTCCGCGTCTCGGGCCACTCGAGAGCGTAGAGGTTCGTCACGTCCTTCGTCTTCAGCGACGCGATCGTCTCTTTGCTGAGCTTGACCCAGTCGTGCAGCCCGGCCATGACCCGATTGTACGTAGAAGTGGCGATGGAGTTCGCGGGCGGTAAACTGCATCGATGCGTCGATGGATGCGTCCGCTCGCTGCCGCGCTTCTCATCGCCCTTCCCCTTGCCGCGCAAGAACTTCCTTTCCGGCATTTCACGCCGAACGATCAAGTCAACCCGCTCTCCTCGGCCAGCGTCCAGAAGGTGACTCAGGACCACCTCGGCTACATCTGGCTCGCTTTCTATTCGTCAGGCCTGACCCGCTACGACGGGCATGCCATGGAAGGCTACGGAACGGCCGACGGCATTCGCGATCTGACGATCCGCGAGGTTGCCGAAGACGGTACCCATCATCTGTGGGTGGGCTCCGAATCGGGACTCGTGGTCTCGGAAAAGCCGCTCGACGCGTACGAGCCGGGAAAGAGGGTGCGCTTCGTAACGGTGGTGGGCAACGAGCACATGCCGCAAATGCGCGTGCGCCGCAACTGCCTCGTTACCGGCATCGACGGCTGGATCTGGGCCGGCGTGCAGGACCGTCTCGTCCGCTACCGCTTCCACGGTGATGCACTCGAGCGCGGAACGATCGACGACGTCCCGATGAGCGGCGGCGTCGTCAGTATGCTCGTGCGCCGCGACGGCTCGGTGCTCGTTGCGCTCAACGCGGGCCCGATCCTGCAGTTCGACCGTGAAGGAAGATTCCGCGGGCCACTCGCCGGTCAGCCGTCTTGTGTCGCCGGTGCGATGACGGAAGCGCGCGATGGCGCGCTGTGGGGCGGGTGTACCAACGGAGTCGTATGGCGCGGCCAGGGCGAGCGTTACGAAGAGATCAATCACGATCTCAGCGAGCGGATCGTGTCGATCCTGGAAACGTCGCGCGGCGAAGTGTGGATCGCCAGCCTTGGCTCAGGCGCGGTGCGAATCGACGGACGAAACTTCGCCGATCGCCT
>DATLWH010000104.1:0-2383 GCA_035576505.1 Thermoanaerobaculia bacterium
GTCTTCCGTGGCCGCGCCGCCAGCGCGCCGCGCGTAATCGGCAGCCACGAGGGGATGGTCAGGGCCGTCGCCACGACCCCCGACGCCATCGGTTTCGTCGTCACGACGCCGTCCGCGCTCGACCCCGGCGTGGCCATCGTCGCCATCGAGGGGCACTCCCCATCGGATCCCCGTTATCTTTTGAGTGCGCGGTGATTGGGGTGGTGGGGCGATAACCAGATGGGGTGAGAGAGCGAGAATGAACGCACAGGTTCACAACGCATTCACCTCGTTCGGATAAACTCCGGCGCCCGATGTGCAGCCGTCGACTGTTTGTGATTGTCATCCTCTTCGCAATCCCGTTGTGGGGGCAGACGGTGCCCCCGATGACCGTCCAGAACGCCGTGCAGGCCGCGTTGCAGCAGGCCAATGCCTATCAGCAGGCGGTCATCGAGGAACAGGCCGCGGCGTTCGATCTGACGCAGGCACGGGCGTCGTTGTTGCCACGGCTGCGCAGCTCCTCCACGGCGACGTACAACAAGCCGCTCAATCCCGGCTCGCCCGACCCCTCGTTCATCGCGCAGAATGCGGCGCGCGAGTACCAGGAGCTCCTCGGTGTCGAAGGGTCGCTGGACCTCGGCATGCGTGCCACCATCGCCCGCAACCGCGCTCTCCTGGCGGCGGCGCATGCCGGGACGGAGATGGCCCGCCGCGCGCTCGTGCGCGGAGTGCGCGAGGCCTACTTCGGCCTCGGCCTGGCCACGGCGAAACGGCACAGCGCCGAGGAGACGCTCGCCGCGGCCGAAGAATTCGAGCGGGTGACCGCGCTGCAGCACAGCGGTGGCGAGCTCGCGGAGGTCGACGTCATCCGCGCCCGCCTCCAGACCGCACAGCGCCGCGATGACCTCGAACAGGCTCGCCTGCAGGAAGCGCAGGCTCTCGCCGCCATGCGCGTGCTCACCGGCGTGCGCGCGCCGGAGCCGCTGACCGTCTCGGAGCTGACGCCTCAACCGGCCATCGCCGACATCGAACGATTCACCGCGGCGATGGTCGCGCAGAGGCCGGAGCTCGTACAGGCCGAGGCTCAGTTGCACGCCGCGAAATCCGACATCGGCGTGGCCCGCGCAGGTAGGCTGCCGACATTGACCTATGCCGTCGATGAGGGGTTCGACTCACCGTCGCTTCACCCCGCGGACATCCGCCAGCACCGCGGCTATCTGGCTACGGCCAATCTCAATATCCCGATTTTCGACTGGGGAATCGGCCGCGCCAAACAGCGCCAGGCCGAGCTGCGCGCGCAGGCGGCGGAGAATCAACTGATCATCGCCCGCCGCGAGGTGGAGCTGGAGTTCGACGCCGCTCACGAAGAGGTGCTCACGGCCATCCGCCGCGCCGACAACGCTCGCGCCGCCGTCGCCGACGCGCGGCGCAACGTCGACATCTCCATCGCCCGCTACCGTGCCGGAGAAGCACCCATCGTCGAGGTGACCGACGCGCTCAGCACGCTCGCCCAGCAACGAACGAACTATCAGCAGGCGTTGTTCGACTTCGAGATCGCCCGCGCTCATCTGCAGGAGGCCGCCGGAGAATGACCGACACCGACGTCGAACCAACGAACGCCGAGCAGCCGCTCTGGAAGCGCCGGCGGGTGCAGATCGGAGCCGGCATCGGGCTGCTCATCCTCATTGTGGCAGGCTGGTGCTGGAGCCGCCGCGGCGCCGGCGAGGGGGAGGCCGCGCAACCGATCGTCAGCGTCCGTCTGGCCAAAGCGGAGATCGGTCCGATCGCACAGCCGCTGGATGTCGTCGGCACGATCAGCGCGCGCCAGGAAGCGACGATCAGCCCGAAAGTCAGCGCACAGATCGCGCAGATGGGACTGATCAAGAATCGCGTGGTCCGCCGCGGTGACATTCTGGCGGTGCTCGAGTCGCGCGATCTGACAGCACAGCAGGCCGAAGCGGCGGCCGCGCTGCGCGAGGCGGAGATTGGACTCACCAACATCGGTCAGGGAAACATCCCGCTGACGAACGCGCAGGACACAAAAGCGGTGCACGACGCCCAGGCCACCGTCGACAACATGCGCAAGACGTACGAGCGGCGGAAGGCCCTTTACGAGCAGGGCGGCATTTCGAAAAAAGATCTCGAAGCCTCGGAGCTCGACATCACCAAGGCGGAAGACGATCTGCGGCTGGCCGAGCGCTCGGCAGCGCTGCACCAGGGGACGACGAATCCTTCCGACCTCGCCGCCGCGCGCAGCAAGGCGCAGCAAGCCCGGGAACACCTGGCATCGCTCACCGCGCAGGCCGGATACGCCACGATCCGCGCTCCTTTCGACGGCGTCATCGGCGACCAGTTCCTCTATCAGGGCGATTTCGCCAACGCCGGGACGAAGATGCTCACGATC
>DATLWH010000105.1:0-9687 GCA_035576505.1 Thermoanaerobaculia bacterium
GCTGAAGTTTATTGTTTTCATGAGTTTCCCGCGCCCGTTCATGAAACCAGTCCACTGTTCGGCAAGCTCTAACGCCCCCTCATCCGCCTTCGGCACCTTCTCCCCCCCGCTGAAAAACGCGGTGGGGAGAAGGACGCTCGATTAACACACCGCGAAATTTATTTTGAGCCGCACGTCGTTGCCAGCCACGGCCACCGAGCGCTGTCGACGCGGTGGACCGGCTCGCCTCGGCAACCGATGCGATTTACGCCAGCGGAGGAAGATCTGTCCGAAATGCATGACGAGGTTTCTGTCGCTGAATCCGCCTCGCCGCGGAGATCGGACGACCCTGATGAGAGTCGCCGGTACTTTCGGGCGCTGGTCGTCGAGGATGACGATGCCATCGTCCATCTCGTGCGCCGCGTGCTCGAACGGGAGACGTTCAGCGTCGAGTGCGTGACGAGCGGCTCGGCGGCGATCGAGCTTCTGAAGACGGTCGCCTACGACCTTCTCATCATCGACCTGGTTCTGCCCCTGGTAAGCGGTGAGGAAGTCATGACGTTCCTCGAAGAGACGCAACCGCACACCCTCCGAAGAGTGATCGTGATGACGGCATCGCCGCGACAGCTCAGCTGCGAATTCCTTCAGCGGATCTGCAAGATCCTGGCGAAGCCGTTCGATATCGACGAGCTCGTGCTCATGGCACGTGAGTGCATCGAGTCCTGTGAATCCTGCGGACCGGCCGCACCGTGAGACGTTCGCGGTTTCGGGATTCGTTCACGAAGAGCCATGCTCGGCGGGGGCGAGCTCTTTGTACATGATCGTCGTCGATTCGAGGTCCGGAGTCAGGGACGCACGCGCGTAGCGCGGAATCACACCTGCTGTTGCGTAGCCGAGGGACCGGTACGTCGAGGTTGAACTCGCGTGCGCGGCCACCGGACCCGCGGCCGCGCGCGCCTGATCATTTCGATGCGGAGGTCAGAACGACGTGGGCGCGGCGGTTCTTCGCCCAGGCCGTCTCGTCGTGTCCGTCATCGAAGGGTTTTTCCTTCCCGTAGCTGATCGTCGATATCCGTTTCGAATCGATCCCGAGCGTGGCCAGGTACTCCCGCGCATCGTAGGCGCGTTTTTCTCCGAGTGCGAGGTTGTATTGCTCGGTTCCCCGCTCGTCGCAATGGCCTTCGATCATCACGTGGTACGTCCGATGGTTCCGCAGCCACTGGGCCGTGGTTCCCAGGTTCTCCTGGCTCTCCGGCGTGATCACCGCGGAGTCATAGGGGAAGAAGGCGTCGCGAATCCAGCCGTTCTTTTCGGCCAGCAGCGTCTCGGTGGCAGGATCCGCGAGCGATTCGGCCGCGGCGGCCGGAGCTTTGAACTCTTCTGCCGGAGAGGCAACCCTCGTCTCAGGCACCGATGCGGAAGCGATCGCTTTCGGCTGCGGTGCAACCGCCGGCGCGGCGGCCGCCGTTTGCGCGTGACGACAGCCCTGGAGAGCGATCGATCCAAGGGCGACCGTAAGAACGAGGAGCATGAAGCTTCGTGTGCGCATAAAGATCTCCTTTCGTCGTGGATGCGGTGGCAGGTCCCTTCTACCGCGACGGAGGCGCACGAGTCCCGGTGCACATCGCTGATGACAAGTATATTGATTCCAATGCGATTCGCCCAGAGGCGATGGCAGAGGCGGAAAGCGCAGACCTGCCTACTGCTGCTTCGGAGCGCGCTGCAACTGCGCGCGGGCCGGCATTCCCGAACCGCCGCCTGCCGGCGCGGCGGCCGTTGCCGCACCTGACTGCACCTGGGGCGCCGGTTCCGCGGGGACGACGTGCTGGGGATCGATCACCATGGCGGGCATCACGGGGAGACGCGGCTCGGGAAGCTTGAAGATCCAGCTGGCCTCGACCCGTTTGCCTGACTTGGCGTCGGTGGCCCAGACCAGGGCACGCTGGAATGTTCCCTTCAGAGCGTCTTTCACCGCCGCGACGGAGATCGCGCCGGTGCTCGGGTCGTACGAGAAGGGAAGGGTGCCGGTCACCGTCAGCAGCGCCATGCCCACCGATTTCGGATCGATTGTGTCGTGATTCGGGATCCGGGCCGAGACCATCAACGTCTGCCCGGGATCGAAAATGACGCCAGGCTGGGGTGTCATCTCGTCGAGCCGCATCGATCCGGCTCCGAGGAAATGGCGGAAACTGACGAAATCCATCTTCTTCTCGACCACCATGCGGCGCATCCGCAGCGGGTTGCTGCCGCGGCGCACCTTTCCCGCTTCGCAGGTCAGGGCTACGTCATAGCCGGCCCGGCCGACGCTGTCGACGAGAAAGTGGTCATAGTCGCCGAACGGGTAGGCCAGGAAGAGCACCGGCTTGCCGGTGGCGTGCTCGATCATCCGTTTGCTGTCGATCAGCTCACGCTCCAGCCAGCGGTTGTAAGCCCGCTGGTCGAGCTCCGTGTGCCGCCGCCGCGTCAGGTAGGGATGGGAGAAGGAGTGGCTCTCGATGTCGACGCCGGCATCGGACATCTCTTTGATCTGCTTCCAATTCAGTGCATGGGAGGTTTGGCCTACGATCTGCGGATAAATGAAGATCGTGAACGGGAAACCGTATCGCTTCATCTCCGGGAAGACTTCGGTGTAGGTGCTGCGCCAGCCGTCGTCGATGGTGACGACGACCGCGTTCCTCGGCAACGAGGTACGCTTTCCCATCACGTATTCATAGAGCTCGCGGAGGGGGATGACGTTGTAGCCGGTCATCGCCAGATAGCGCATCTGCTGGCGAAACGTCTCGCGAGAGACCTCCATGCGCGGGTCCTGAGGAGACTCGACGATGTGGTAGCAGAGCACCGTCGCGCCGAAGTCGTGATCAACCGGAGCAGCAGCCGAGGCGATGCCCGAGAAAAGGATGGAAATGAGTGCTGCCGTCAACGCCCGCGCGGCCATGGGTGCTCCCGAATGAGAAAACGTCCGACGATGTCTTTCGCCCAACTGCAATGGTAGTGCCGAAGCGGTATGAATTGTATCGCGGAAACCACCCCCGGAATCCCCACCCTCATTTGACCGTTCCTGCACCCCGGGTTAGAGTCACGCACTTTTACGGAGGCAGTTCGGCCCATGGATCGCCAGCAACGCAGAGACCTGAAACACGATAAATTCGTCGACGAGATCGGTTCCTTGTCGACCAGGGCGCGGGAAAACCAGCGCTTTCTGTACCTCCTCGCCGCGTCGGCCGTCATTCTCGCCGTCGTGGTCTATGGAATCTACTTCTACCGCTCCAACCGCGAGGACAAGGCCCAGCAGGCCCTGGCCAAGGCGATCGAAACGATCGAATCGCCGCTGCTTCCGGCCCCGGGCGCCCCACCGGTGACGGGTGCGAAGTTCAAGACCGAAGCCCTGCGGACCGCGGCGGCGGAAAAGCAGTTCAAGGATGTCGAGACCGGTTACGGCGGCACGGATGCCGCGGGCGTGGCCTCGCTGTACCTGGCCCGGATGGACGGCGATAAGGGCGACGTGGCTTCCGCCAAGGCGCGCCTGCAGAAGTTCGTCAGCGACAATTCCAAGCAGGTCCTGGCCACAGGAGCGCTCTACAGCCTCTACCGTCTGCGGATCGACAACGGCGAAGCACCGAAGGTCACGCAGGAACTGCAGGCCGAGATCGCCAAGTCCGAGCCGACACTTCCCCCCGACGCGCTTCTCACCCTTCTCGCACACGCCTGGGACGTCCAGGGGAACGCCGACAAGACGAAGGAGACTTACCGCCGTATTGTGACGGAGTTTCCCGACTCACCGTACGCTCTGGAAGCCCAGAGGCGGATCGGGCCGGCATAAGCCGGCACGGCCGGCGGCGTTGCTTGCCCAAGGCTCGGCCACCATCTCGTCAGATCGTTTCGACCGCGCAGGCTCCTGGCGTGGTCTCGCTTGTCGTCAGCATTACGCTTCGCGAGGACCTCGCGACCGCGTAACCTGTTGTCTGCCCCATGCATGCTCTCGCGCTCATCGTTCTTGCTTCCTGGCTCCTCGCGCTCGTCCGCACCATCGTCAACCTTGCGCTGATTCCTCGTCTGCGCCCGGATGGGCAGGCCTCCCGCGAGCCGCTCGTCTCCGTCGTCATCCCCGCCCGCGATGAGGCTCGTATCATCGGGCGGACGGTGCGCGCTTTCCTGGCGCAGACATACCCGAAGCTCGAGGTCATCGTCGTCAACGACCGGTCCTCAGACGGTACGGGCGAGATCATTCGTGGCATTGGCGACGAGCGGTTGACGATCCTTGACGGGGAGGAGCCTCCCTCGGGGTGGCTCGGCAAGCCGTGGGCGTTGTATCAGGGAAGCCGTCTGGCACGGGGTGAGCTGCTTCTCTTCGCCGACGCGGATGTCGTCTACGCCCCTGCCGCCGTCCAGGCAGCCGTGGCTCATCTGGAGCTTCGGCATCCGGCGCTCCTTTCCCTGTTGCCGTATTTTGAGATGCGCGGGTTTGGCGAGAATGCGGCCATGCCGATGCTGGCCATGACCTGCTTCACCTTCATGCCGACGTGGATCTCGAACCGTACGCGATTCGCCTCTCTGGCCATCGGCGGCGGTACCGGCAATCTCATCGTCCGCGAGGTGTATGAGGCCAGCGGTGGCCATGAGGCGCTCAAAGACTCGGTGGTCGACGATATTGCCCTTGCCCGCCAGGTCAGAAGGAGCGGCTGGGCCACAGAGACCGTGAGGGCCGACGACATGGTGGCTCTGCGGATGTATCACGGCCTGGCCGAGGTCGTGGAGGGGTTCACGAAGAACGCATTTGCCGTCCTGGGGCGGAACTATGTGGCCGGGCTTCTCTTCGCCGCCGGTTGCGTCCTCTTTCACATCCTCCCGTACGGACTGGCGCTGGCGGGCGACCGGATCAGTATGGCCACGATCGTTCTGATCAGCGTGACGCGGCTGCTCCTCTTCCGCTCGCTCCGCTACCGGCTCGACAACGCCCTCTTGCTGCACCCGGTCATGGTCACGATCTGGCTTTGGATTTTTGTTCGTTCCATCTGGCTGACCGGAATCCGGCGCAGGCTTCTCTGGCGCGGACGCGCATACGATGCCCGTCAGACCCGCTTCGGCGCAGAGCGGCGATGATTCTTGCAAGGAGAGGCGGGAAGGGAGATGTTCCATGACTGACAAGCCTTTTCTGACCGACGTCCAGGAGCTCCGCCGGCGCGCCCGGCAGCACATCGAAGAGGGAGCGGTGACGGACGCCTACCGCGGCGACCGCGAGACGGTGATCAAGCTGCTCAACGAAGCGCTGGCGACGGAGATCGTCTGCGTGCTGCGCTACAAGCGGCACTACTTCATGGCTCAGGGAATCAACGCCGATCCGATCGCGCAGGAGTTTCTGCAGCACGCCAACGAGGAGCAGGGACACGCCGACCAGATCGCCGGCCGCATCGTGCAACTCGGCGGCGCGCCGAACCTGAACCCCGAGGGGATGCTGATGCGGTCGCACTCGGAGTATGTGGAGGGGCAGAACCTCCTCGACATGATCAAAGAAGACCTGGTCGCCGAGCGGGTGGCCATCGACTCGTACACGGAGATGATCCGCTACGTGGGTGACGACGATTACACGACGCGCCGCATGCTGGAAGGAATCCTGGCTGTCGAGGAAGAGCACGCCGACGACCTATCGAGTTTCCTTGCTGATCTGGACAAGGATTGGAAGACGAGGGATCGGACGGCTGGATAATTGTGATCGGTTGTCGGTTGTCGGTTGGTCCGGGAGTCGGGAGTCGGGGGTCGGGGGTCGGAGCAGGGTTTAGCCGTCGAAGACTTCTGAACCAGACTCCTCTCACTCTGCGACGCCATAAGGCGCTGAGCCGATCTTGCGCCGGGTCTGTGGTCCGCGGTCTGAGGAGCAGCTGGTTCCGTTCTCCGACCCCCGACGCCCGACCCCCGACTCCCTCAACGGGGAGGGTCTGAGGAACCGCTGATTCCGTTCTCCGACCCCCGACCCCCGACTCCCTCCCCGGGAATGTGATAAATTTCGACCGGTTATCGCAGTTCCCGAAACGCCAATGTCACGACCTGCCGAGCGCCATGCCCAGCTCCTCGATCAAATCATCCTCCCATTCGATCTGACGCACGATTTCGGACGCAAACGCGCGTACGAGGCGGCGATCGACTATGCGCGGACGCATCTGGTCGAAGATCCGCATTGCAACGATTTCCTAAACGCGGCGGCCAAGCGCCTCGGCTTCGCCGCGGTGACGTTCGATACCCTCGAGAGCCGCGTCAAGCTGCCCAAGAACGCCTGGCTCGACGTCTGGATCTCCGACGAGGACGACGAGGTCGCCTTCACCGGCACCCGCGACGGCATCCAGTACATGATCGACCTTCTCTCGCAGTTGCGCGATTCCACCGATCCGGAGCAACACATCCACCTCGACCAGGGCATCATGCCGATGACCGAGAGCTCCGCCAATCTCGTGCTCTTCAAAGAGGAAGACACCTGGTTTACGGGGGAGGGGGCGGAAGGGGAAGCCGACGGGTACCCGGAGCGCGAGATCGATCCGAAGCAGATCTACGCCATCCAGTTCATCCACTATCCGCCCGATGATCTCCCCATCAGCGCACACCGTCTTTACCGGGTGATCAAGGTCGAGGCGGACGACGGCCACTCGGCCAGCGTGAAGGAGTTCGGCGGCTCCGATAACCGCTACTTCCGGTTCACCTTCCTGGCCGACAACGAGGAGAAGTTCACCTACAGCTTCCATCTCGACGACCCAGCCGTGAACTACTTCACGCATCGCGAGATCCTGAAGCTGGCCATGCGGGCGGTGTAGCCGCTTCCTATCAAATCGGTTGCTGTCATCGACGCCTGCAAGTAACGGCCGCTCGGTCCTCAAAGGCAGCGGTTCCGCTAACGAGCGATGCGCTCACGCTAACGAGCGATAGCCCTGTCGCTAACGAGCGACGGCCTCACGCTAACGAGCGATGGCCCTGTCGCTAACGAGCGATACCCTTGTCGCTAACGAGCGATGGCCCTGTCGCTAACGAGCGATGCCCCTGTCGCTAACGAGCGATGGCCCTGTCGCTAACGAGCGATACCCCTGTCGCTAACGAGCGATGCCTTGTCGCTAACGAGCGATCGCCATTCCCGGGCTCGAGCGACCGCGCTGTCTCTCGCGAGCGATGACGCTGTCTCTGGCGAGCCAGCACTCCGTCTCTGTCGAGCGAGGACACCGTCTCTGCCGAGCGAGGACACCGTCTCTGTCGAGCGAGGACACTGTCTCTGCCGAGCGAGGACACCGTCTCTGTCGAGCGAGGACACCGTCTCTGTCGAGCGAGGATACCATCTCTGTCGAGCGATTGCCCTGTCTCTCGCGAGGGCCGGACGGGTCTGTAGAGAGCGCCCCACTGAACCGCCCGTCTCGGCTGCGATACACTCCGGAGCCATGATCCGGCAGATTGCAATCATCGGCACCGGCACGATGGGGAGAGGCATCGCCTACCTGGCGGCCGTCGCCGGATACGAGACGGTCATTCACGATGCCGATGCGGGCGCGCTCGACGCGGCCAAGGCCTCGATCGAGTCAACTCTCGAGAAAGGCATCGAGCGGGGGAAGATCACCAGCGAGGCGGCCGCCGAGGCCAGCGGCCGGATTCATCTCTCTCCGGACCTCGAGCCGGCTGTCCGTGCGGCCGATCTCATCATCGAGGCGGTCCCGGAGGATCTCGACCTCAAGAAGAACCTCTTCGCGCAGGCCGATCTTTTCTGCGACGCGGAGACGATTCTCGCTTCGAATACGTCGTCGATCTCGATCACGGAGCTTGCGCGTTCGGTCGAGCGGCGCGACCGCTTCGTCGGGCTCCATTTCTTCAATCCGCCGCACGTCATGAAGCTGATCGAGATCGTGCGCGGCGAGCGGACGTCCGATGAGACGGTGGCCCAGGCCCGCGAGGTGGCGGAGACGATGGGCAAGACGGCGATCGTGGTGCGTGACTCGCCCGGCTTCGCCACCTCTCGCCTCGGCGTGGCCACCGGCCTGGAGGCCATCCGGATGCTCGAGGAGGGTGTTGCCTCGGCCGAGGATATCGATAAGGCCATGGAGCTCGGTTACAACCACCCGATGGGACCTCTGCGCCTGACCGATCTGGTCGGTCTCGACGTGCGCCTCGGCATCGCGGAGTATCTGGCCTCGACGCTCGGCCTGCGTTTCGATCCGCCCGAACTGCTGCGGCGGATGGTCGCAGACGGAAAGCTCGGCAGGAAGACGGGCGAGGGCTTCTACCGTTGGCCGGAGTGACACGACAGTCCAGGGTCGCGCGTCACGACTCGGAGCGACCCGTCCCCCAAAGCTCCGGCCCCCGGCACCCCGAACCCGACACCCGATTCGCCGCAGCCGTCTTCGTCTGCGCATTCGCGCTCTACCTCAAGACGCTCACGCCGGCCATCGGACCGACGGATAGCGGCGAGCTGACCTCCGCGGCCTGGTCGCTCGGCAATGCGCATCCGCCTGGGTTCCCGTTCTTTCTGATCCTGACGCATCTCTTCACCTGGCTGCCGGTCGGCTCGATCGCGGTGAGGACGAATGTGGCCACAGCGTTCTTCGCGGCGGTGGCATGCGCGCTCGTTGCGCTCGCGGCGGCGGAGATCCTGTTGATGCCGCGGGCGATGCCTGCCGCCACGGCGCCAGCCCAGGAGAAGCGCTCGAAGAAAAAACGTGCTCGGACGAAAGAGTCGGACGGGCGTGGTCGAACGGATCGGACTGGTCGGACTGGAGAGTCCGACCTACGTGGTCCCGCCCTGCGTGGCCCCTCCTCGTGGGTCGTGGCGCTGATCATGCTCACTACCGGTCTCCTCTTCGCGTTCTCGCGCACGCTCTGGCAATTCGCCACGGTGACCGAGGTCTACGCCATCAACAGCGCGCTCATGGCGGGTGTGGCCTGGGGGATGCTGCGATGGGCGCGGACACGGGAGGTGCGCTGGCTCTATGCCGCCGCGCTCCTGTTCGGGCTCGGTCTCTGCGTGCATCACGTCACGATCGGCACCGGTGCGGTCGCCATCGCCGTGCTGATCACACGGGTGGCCGGCATCCGTTTCTGGCGCTCGCGAACGACGGTGGTGGCCGCCCTCCTGCTCGCGGCCGGACTGCTCGTCTACGCGTACCTGCCGATAGCCGCGTCGCGGAAGCCGGTGATGAACTGGGGTGATCCGGCTTCGCTCTCGGCTGTCTGGGATCACGTGACGGGCAAGCAGTACCGCACGTACATCAAGACCTCCGAAGAGCAGAGCAGCGCGCAGCTCGACCGATACGTCGGCATCGTCGGGCGCGAGCTCGGGCCACCGTGGCTGCCGCTGGTGCTGCTGATCGCCGCCGCCGGAATCGTCCTGCTCTTCATCCGGCTTCGGACGATCTTCTGGTACGTCGTTCTTTTCATGATCGGGAACGCGGCCTGGTTTGCCATTTATCCGATCACGAATGACACAGAGGCGTATGCGATTCCTACATTCATCGCTGTGCTGTTCGCGTTCGCCTTCGGGGCCTCGTCGATCGCCGAGCTGGCAAGCGGTGAGCGGGGGCGCCGCATCGCCGCCGGCGCGATGCTCGCCCTTCCTTTGATCTCTCTCGTGACGACCTATCCGTTCCGCGACCGCAGCCGCTACTGGGTCTCGCACGACTACGCGGAGAACGGTTTGCGCTCGATGGGGCTCAATGCGCTGATGCTCACGGGCGACTGGCAGCTCTA
>DATLWH010000106.1:0-10987 GCA_035576505.1 Thermoanaerobaculia bacterium
CTCGGCGTTGTCGAGTTGCAGCACGACCTTGGTCACGCCGTTGCCTTCTATCACGCCGAGGACCTTGGTCTGCGGTCTCGTTTCGAAGGTCAGGTCAGCGCGTTGCGCGCCGAAGATGAAGAGCGCGATCTTGCGCGGGCCGCCGCTCATGTCCGCGGTGGCCGTCGGGGAAAACGTCTTGCCGCCGTAGTCGAATGGATATTCCGTGTTTTCTCCGCGGTTGCTGCGGACGAGCAGCCACTTGCCGTCTTCATCGATCGGAATCGGCGGGAGGATGACGATCTGTCCCTCGGCGGGAACGGTGATGTTGACCCTGGCATAGCCGCGTTTCTCGATCACGTCCAGAGGACCGCGGTCGGGATCGCCGGTGCGCACGAGCGCCTTCACCGCGTAGTTGCCGGGCGGCAGCATGAGCGTGCCGTAGTAGCGGATGCCTGCCGCGCGTACCTTCTCGCCGACTTTCGACACTTCGATGGTCAGGCGCTCGTAGAGCCGGTCGCGCACGACACCAGCCGTGTCGAAGGCGTAGACGAAGACGTCTGCTCCACCGATCGTCGTACTCGTTTCGCGCATGAGATCGGCGCCGTTGATGTCGATGATGACAGGTACCTGAGCGGGCTGGCCGGCCGCGGTCTGAGGGAAAGGCGCGGCCAGCACGTTGATGCGAAGGTCGTGCTGCGGGATGTCGTTGACGATGATCTCCGCGTTGGTGAGAGCGCGCTCGACCGGCGTGTCGCGGCCCTTCTCGAAGTAGCCGGCGCCTTGCGATACGCGCGAACCGTTCGGCGCGTTGACCAGTTTGACGCTGACATTGTGGAACGTGCCGGGCGCGCTGTCGGGGACGTGGAAGCCGAGGACGTAGACGACCTCCTGCTGACGAAGGAGGCGCGAGAAATCGTCATGCAGGTCGTTCGAGTTCTGGAAGACTTCGCCGCCGGTGGGCCGTGCCACCAGGAACAGGCTGGCGTTGGAGTTGATGATGGAGCCTTCCGCGAGGTTGTTCTGCACGCGAACGCCCTGCACGTCGATGGCGTGCAGCACGACGTCCGAGGCGCGGAAGGCGTCGGCCATCCGCTCGATTTTTGTCATGGACGAAGCACTGCCATAGATTTTGTCGGTGTCGAGCTTCTCCTGATTCCCGTACACGATCTGCGTCTGCAACTTGGTCTGCTCCTTGGAGCCACGCGCGTCGAAGCCTTGCAGAAGGCTCGCGTCAAATCCCTCGGAGAGGAGAACAACCTGCTTGCGGCCGGGCACCCTGCGCATCGAACTGGCAAGATTGCCCAGGGAGTCGATCTCGCGCTCGATGCGCTGGCGGATCGCGAGCTCGTTCTGCCGGGTGGCCTGATCCGCCACGTCTCTGAAGTGTTGTTCCGCCTCATCAGCGTGGCCGGTGCTCGCAAAGTCAGTCGCGGCGCCGGTCGGTTCGTGGGACGTCCATATGACTGTTTGATTGGCGAGCTGCAGCGGATCGGCGCCGCGGAACGTGGCCGGGTTACCGATCGCCGAAGCGACGAGCTTGCGATCGGTCGTGAAAGCCGTGACGAAACGGAACCCGCGGTCGGGATCGACGGTGCTGACGGCCACGAGATCGCGGGGACCGACGTTTTCGCTCACGAAGCGCAGCGCCGCCTCCTGCGAGCGCGACATCGAGCGCGGAGCGGTGAAGCCGAGGTCGAACAGAAGGACGAATGACCGGCGCGCGGCCGGATTCATCGGCGAGAGCGCGCTCGTGGCCGCACCACCTGATGCAAAGTCGATGGTGTCGAAGGAGGTGATGGGCTGTTTCTTCTTTTCGTCGTAGAGCGCGAAGTTCGCCGCGGTGAGGCCGCGAACAGGGTTACCGGATGCGTCGATGACGGAGACCGGCAACTCGACGACGTGGACGCTGATCTCCGCACTGTTCTGCGCGAGAGTTGAGACCGCGATCAGCGACGCGGCGACGAATGCCAGATGGCTGCGATTCATTCGCTACGGCCTCACCACCGCCACGCTGGTCGTCTGTGCCTCAGCCACACCCTTCTTGTGAACCGTGACCTGCAGCGACGAAACCTTTGCCGGGTCGTCGAGTTGAAGGACGAGCTTTGTCCCGCCACTGATCGGAATCGTGCCGAGCAGCTTCGTTTTTGGCGTCGTCTCCCAGGTCAGCTCGCCGGCCGTCGCGCCGTAGACGATCAGGGCCACCTTGTTCGATGCCGTCGCGCTCGGGATGAAATTCTGTCCGTTCAGCTCAAACGGATACGGTCCGGCGGTGCCGCCGCGTTCCGTTCCTTTCACGAGGATCCATTTCGGTTCGTCGTCGATCGGAATCGGCGGCAGCACGGAGACGCTCCCCGCCTGTGCCACGATGATGTTTGTTCGCGCGTAGCCGCGCTTTTCATTTTCGTTCGGGTTCTTCCTGTCGGGCTCTCCGGCACGGACGAGCGATTTGATGGCGTAGCTGCCCGGAGGAAGAACAAGAGTGCCGTAGTAGCGGAGCCCGCCGCCGCGCAGGCGGTCGCCGACTTTCTTCAGGTCGAGTGTGAGCCGCTGATAGAGGCGGTCGCGAACGACTCCCTCGGAGTCGAAGGCATACACGAAGATCTCCGCCGCGGCCATGCTCCCCTTCGCTTCTCTGACAAGGTCAGCACCATTGAGATCGAGGATGACCGGGACCTGCGAGTTGCCGTTGGCGGTGGGGAATGGCGCGGCAAACGCGGCCAGGTGCACATCGTCCTGCGGCATGTCGTTGACGATGACCTCGGCGGTGGTGAGAGCGCGCTCGGTCGATGTTTCACCGCCGTTCTCGTAGTAGCCGGTCCGATAGTTGAGACGGCCCCCGGCGTTGACCAGCTTCACTTTGAGATCGTGATACTTGCCCGTGGTGCCGGCCGGGCCCTGGAAGGCCAGGACATAGACGACTTCCTGCGCGCGGAGCATGCGCTGGAAGTCGTTCTTGAGATCATTGGAGTTCTGGAACACTTCGCCGCCCGTGGGCCGCGAGATGACGAAAAGGCCGGCGTTGGAGTTGAGGTTGGCGCCGGAGGCGACGTCGTTCTGTACGCGCACGCCCTGGATGTCGATGGCGTCCAGCACGACGTCGGAAGCGCGGAAAGTCTGGGCCATCCGGTCGAGCATGGCCATGCTCGATGCGCTGCCGTATCGCGCGTCATTATCGACCCTGTAGTACTGGCCTGAGGTAACGGCGTCGTTGTCGCGGGCAGCGGCCGCCGTGTCGCGGATATCACGGCCCTGCAGGTATTTGGCATCGAACCCTTCGGAGAGGAGGATGACCTGTTTGCGGCCCGGTACGGCGCGGAGCGTTTTCGCGAGCTGCCCGAGGTAGTCGACCTGCTTTTCGACACGGGTGCGGACGTACTGCTCGTTGCTGTGGATGAGTTGTTGCTGGCGTTCGGCCATCTCGGCTGCCGCGGCAGAGGCTCCTGCCGTCCTGGCGGCCGGAGCGGGAGTGGCCGGGCTATCACCGTTTGTGAGATCGGCCACGAACGTCTTGTTCGCGATCTGCAGCGGATCGGTGCCGCGGAAGGCGCTCGGATCGGCGATGGCCGACTCCACGAGCTCCCGGTCGGTGGTGAAGGCGGTCAGGAGACGGAAGCCGTGCTCGTTCTCGATCGTGCCGACGCCGACGAGGTCGCGCGGTTGCACGGCCGTCTTCACGAAGTTGCGCGCAGCTTCCTGAGACCGCACCAGCGACTTGGGCGACGAAAAGGCCAGATCGAACAACAGCAGGAAACTTCGCCGCGCCGCGGGATTCATCGGCGAGATGGCGTTAGCTGTCTCGTTCGATCCGAAGTCGATCTTGTCGAATGACGTGATGATCTGTTTCTTTCCACCGTCGTAAACCTCGAAGTTCGCCGCCGTCAGCCCACGAACGGGGTTGCCGCTCGAGTCGACGACCGACACCGGTACTTCGATGACGTTGACGTTCACGGTTTCGTGCATCTGCGCGAACGCCGATGCCGCGGACAACAGGAACGTGGCCATGAGTCGGAGTTTCATCGGATTCCTTCCTTGACCGGGAGCGGAGGATCGGGAAGCGGAGACTCTGTCTTCTCCGATACCCGGCAGCCCACTCCCGGCACGCGTCATTGCACAACCAACGGCACGCTCGACTTCCGCGCGTCGCTCGAACCCTTCTTGTGAACCGTTACATCGAATGAGGCCGGACCGGTCTGCAGATCGGTGGGAGCGTATTCGAAAACTAGCTTCATTACATCCTGCCCCCGCAGTCTCTTGACCACGGAAGGCGTTTCGGCGTGCGACCCGTTCGCGTCGGTAACCGCTGCCTCCCACGAGAGCTCGTCAGGATCGACATTGAAAACGAAGAGCGCCACCTCGCGCGGATGTCCGTTGCTCACCTGAGCGCTGGCGCTGGGCATGAAGGGCTCGCCGTTGATGTGAAACGGAAACGTCGCGGCGTCGTCGTGAGATGTGCCTCGTACGACGAGCCATGCCGACGGATCGTCGAGGAACATCGGCGGAAGGAGGGTGACGTCGTACGATGCCGGGACGTTGATGTCGGTTCGCACGAAACCCTTGTGTTCGGTTCCGATCACGCGCACGAGGGTCTTCAGCGCGTACTTTCCCGGCTCGAGGCTGAGCGTCAGGAAATACTTGACGCCGTTGTGGCCGGCCATCTTGGCGCCGTCGATGGTCAGCCGCTGATACGAACGGTCGCGGACGACACCCTGGTCGTCGAACGCGTAGACGTAGATCTCGGTGACGACCGCATTTGTTTTGGCGTCGCGCAGAAGGCCGTCAGCGCCGATATCGACCACAACCGGAACCTGAGCCCTGCCGCTTCTGGCGGGAAAGGCGGCGGCGAGCGCCGCCACGCGAATGTCGTTCTGGGCGATGTCGTTCAGGACGATCTCAGCGTTCGAAAGCGACCGTTCCAGAGCGCTCTCATCACCCGACTCGTAATAGCCCGCGCGGTGGAACACGCGCGCACCCGGCACGCCGTTCACCCGAACGGTCAGCTCGTGAAACTTGTTGTCCTTCGTGGCAGGTGCGCGGAAGCCAAGGACGTAGACGACGTCCTGCGCATGCAGCATTTTCTGGAGATCGGCGTTGATGTCGTTGGAATTCTTGAAGACCTCGCCGCCGGTCGGCCTGGAGAGCAGATGGAGAGCGTCGTTGGAGTTGATACTCGATCCGTGCTCGTCGTTCTGCACGCGCACGCCCTGGATGTCGACGGCGTGAAGCACGATATCGGAGCCGCGCAATGAGCGGCCCATCTCGTCGAGGAGGGTCATGGTCATCGAGCTGCCGTAGCGTGCATCTGTGTCGACGCGCCAGATGTTGCCGGAAGTCGTTTGCAGCGTGTCGTCCTGCTCGTCGGCGCTGGCGCGCGCGTCGCGTCCGCGCACAAGCCGCGGATCGAAGCCCTCGGAGAAGAGGATGACCTGTTTGCGTCCCGGAAGGACGCGCAGCGTGCGGCCGAGGTCGGCCAGAAGACGCAACTGCCGTTCGATGCGCGTCCGGTTGTACTGGTCGTTGAGCTTCTTCTCACCTCGGGCGATGTCCACGGCGAAATCATCGACGGCGTTGACGTCCGCGCGTGATATGCCATCGGTGGGCGGGGCCTCCAGCACGGTGCTCCCGGCGATGCGCAACGGATCGGCAGAAACGAACGTGCGCGGGTTGGCGATCGCCGCGCCGAGAAGATTGCGGTCCGTGGTGAGGGATGTGACCATCCGGAAGCCGCGGTCGACATCGATGGTGGCAACCGCGGCGAGGTCGCGCCACCCCATCCCGCGGGCAATGAAGTTCCGGGCCGCTTCCTGGGCTTTGCTCCGGCCAACCGGCGAAGAAAACGAGAGATCGAAGAGAAGAACCCAGTTGCGCCTCGCCGCTGGATTGAGTGGCGAGGCGGCCCTGGCCGCCTCCGATTCGAAATCGATCGTCTCGAAGTTCGCGATGGGCCGCTTCGCGCCACGGTCGAAAAGCTGGAAGTTTGCGGCCGTCAGACCGCGCACCGGATTCCCGGCGCGATCGATGACGGTGACGGGCACCTCGACGAGGTGAACGTCAATCGTTTCGTTGAGTTGTGCGGATGCGGCACTCGTTGTAAGCAGAAATAAGAACGCAACGCGGCCGAGGCAGCGCATCTGGATGGTTTCTCCCTAGGTACCGAGTGGACAGAATGCCCCAAATCGGCCTGTCATTCCGTTACGGGATTGTGGCGGTTTCAGTCCTTGTCCCTTGGCCCTATGTGCCCAGCACCAGTCCTCCATCAACAGAGAGCACCGCACCGGTCACGAACTTCGCCGCGTCGCTGGCCAGCCACACGTAGGCGTTGGCGATGTCATCCGGTTCGCCGAGCCTGGCCAGCGGTGTTTTCGCCGACATCGATTCAACGACTTTCTGAGGCATTGCTCTGACCATGTCGGTGGCGATGAAGCCGGGGGCTACGGCGTTGACGCGGATGCCGTAACGCCCCAGCTCCCGCGACCACGTCTTCGTGAAGCTGATGACGCCCGCTTTCGTGGCAGCGTAGTTGGTCTGGCCGAAATTGCCGTACAACCCGACAATCGATGATGCGTTGAGGATTACGCCGTGCCGCGCCTCGATCATGTGCGGAACCACCGTGCGCGTGCAGAGGAAAACGCCCTTGAGATTGACGTTGATGACGGCATCGAAGGTGGCATCGTCCATCATCCCGGCCACTCCGTCCTTCCACTTGATGAGTTGCGCGTCGCGGACGATGCCCGCGTTGTTGACGAGAACGTCGATGCAGCCATGCCTGGCGATGACGGCCTCGACCGCTCCCTGCACGGAGGCGGAATCGGTGACGTCCACCCGCGGATCGGTCGTGACGTCCCACGCCACAACATGCGCTCCCTCTGCCGCGAAGCGCTCCACGGTGGCGCGGCCGATGCCGGCTGCTCCTCCGGTGACGATCACCACTTTGTTTCTTAGATTGAGGTCCATTTCAGTGACTCGACGCCGGGGTTGACCCCCTCTGCGACCCGCCTGGAGCGAGCCGGGGCCGCTGACGGCGATGTCCTTCGTCAGCCGGAGAGAGACGTTCTTGTTTTGGACTGGTTACAGTCCGACCTGTCGGCTTGTTGTATGCGCGCGCGCAACGTAGGCTCGTGCCGATTCCGTGTCAAGTTCGATTCGCTCCTGAAGAGCTACAATCCGAATTCCATGTCCCTGCTCATGAAACGCAAGGGTCCGGCCGCGCCGCTCCCCCGCCTCGAAGGGAAAGAGGTTCTGGTAGGACCGAATCCTGATGTGGCAAAGGTGAAAGGGGTGATGTTCGGAGGGCGAAAGCAGTTCCTCACCGACGTCGCGGGCGAAGAAGGCTTAGCCGCGATCATCGCCAAACTCTCCCCGAGAACGGCCAACTATACGAAGACGCCGCTGGCGTCGAGTTGGTGCGAGTTCGCTTCGGTCATCGAGCTCGATCGCACGATCTACGAAACGTTGAAACAGAAATACCCGAACATTCTGGCCCTGATCGGCGCGGCCTCGGCGGAGCTGGGAATCGGCCGCGTTTACAAGTCGCTCGACAGTACGGAGCTGGTGAAGTTCCTCGAGAATCAGGCCCTCTTCCATAGTCAGTTTCAGAAGTTCGGGAATGTCCGTTTCGAGAGGACGCCGAACGGCGGACGCATGATCTGTCGAGACTACCCGGTCTACAGCCCCATCTATTGCGCCAGCGGGGTTGGGTTCTATCTCGAGTCGATCCTCCGGCACGGAGGCAGTGAGCCGAGCGTCATCGAGACGAAGTGCCAGACGCTTGGCGACCCGTTTTGCGCCTTCGAGATGACATGGCGATGAGGGATGCGCACTACGGCTCGCCGCGGCGTCCGATAGCGCGTTCCACCACCGCCAGCCGCGCCAGCATCTCAGACTGTCCGCGCAGCAGCGCGGCGATCTCCATCTCCGCTTTCAGATTGACCTGGTAGTCGTTCTCGGCCAGGAGCTTGTCCTTCGACGATTGACGGTTCTGACTCATCATGATGATCGGCGCCTGGAGCGCCGCCACGGATGAAAGGGCGAGGTTCAGCAGGATGAAGGGATAGGGATCGAAATTCGCCATCTTGACGACGTTGATCACCATCCAGACGGTCATGAAGACCGAAGAGATGACGATGAACGGCCACGATCCGCCGAATGCGGCGACACGGTCCGCGATGCGCTGGCCGAACGTCAGCCGTTCTTCCTGTTCCTCGAGCACGTTGCGCGAGACCTGGCGCGACATCAGCTCGTTGGTCTGGCGCAAACGCTCGCCCATCTCCTCGATGATGCGCAGCGCGGCGGCCGGGTTCTTGTGAACGAAGTCGACCAGGTCGTCGCGGTCGAGGCGGATGACGTGCGTCTGCTTTACCGCTCGGGCGGTGGCCGAACGGGGCGCGCCATCGAAGAGCGACAACTCGCCGAAATACTGCCCGTTGAACAACGTGGCCAGCACGACGTTGGCCGTCCCTTCGCCGAACGAGATTTCCACGGCGCCCTCTTCGATCACGAAGAGCGCCGATCCTTCGTCGCCCTGGCGGAAGATGACGTCGCCCGGAGAGTAGTCGCTCTCCTCGAGGCGGATCGTGAGCCCGTTCAAGTCTTCCTGCGTGAGCGACTCGAACAGCGGAATGTTCGCCAGCAGTTGCTGTCTCGTCATGTGAGGAAAGGGTACGTCAGTGCCGCTCTTCTTCCAAGCGTTGCGCGTGGGAGCCGAGCAGGTCACCGCGCTGCCTTTGGATCAGATCGCCGGCTCGGGTTGGCTCCCGGCCCATGAAGTCACCGCGCGGCACCACGCCGGGCAGCGGCAGGTGAAGCGTCCTTCGGCCGCTGCTTGCTCTTCGTCTCTTCCTCTTCGAACAGCATTGGCGCCGGGCCATCTTCCGCGCCAACGCTGTTGACGATCTCCTCGAACGTCTGAGCGAAGCGCCGTCTCTCTCCGGCCGGCATCTGATCGAACGCGGCCAGCAGGCGTTCCTGGGCCACAGGGGGCGCTTTCTGCAGCAATGCCTTGCCGGCCCTGGTCAGATGGAGGACGAGGCGCCTGGCATCGCGTTCGTCGCGATCCCGGGTGATGAGGCCCGCTTCGACCAGACGCGTCACGACGACGGAGACCGAGCTCTGATCGGTACGGGTCCTGGCGGCAAGGTCGCCAAGTGACTGGGCCGGTGTCTTGCCGAGCTCCATCAGCACGAAAAGCTGGGCGCCGGAAACGCCCAGGTCTGCCTGCGCCTGCCGGTCGCTCACACGCAGGAGGCGCACGAGGCGGCGGATCGAGTCGAGGATGCGCTGGCTGTCGTTCATCACGGCAGCCTAAACATACTTGGGATCGCATGAAATCGCCATCGTCACCTGCATCTGTGACGAATGTTCCATAATCGCCAAGGTGAGATGTCGATGACCGGAAAACGCTACGACCGCGCATACTTCGACCACTGGTACCGCGGGCGGAATCGGGTGAGCACGAGGGACGAGGTGCGGCGCAAGGTCTCGCTGGCGGTTGCGGAATGCGAGTACTTCCTCCACCGCCGTCTCCGCTCGATGCTCGACGTCGGCTGCGGCGAAGGGGCGTGGCAGCCGCATCTCAAGGAGTTGCGGCCTGGCGCCAGGTACCTCGGGCTCGACCCAAGCGACTACGGGGTTGAGCGTTTCGGCGCGAAGCGCAACATCCGCAAAGCGTCCTTCGGCGAGTTGGCCGCGGCGCACCTGCGCGGCCCGTTCGATCTCGTCGTCTGTTCCGACGCGCTCCACTACATCCCTGACGACGACATCCGCGCCGGGCTCCCGGAGCTGGTGCGCGTCGCCGGCGGTGTGCTCTTCCTCGAAGTGCTTACCGCCGCCGACGACATCATCGGCGACCTGCAGGGAATGATTCGCCGTCCCCCGTCCTGGTACCGCAAGCTCTTCGAGAAGGCAGGCCTGACGCAGGCCGGCCCTTACACATGGCTCGCGCCGGACTTGCGAGAGGATGCGGCGGAGTTGGAAGTTGAGCGCTAGCCTGCACGGCCGGCAGCGTTAGTTGCCAGAGGCTCGGCCACCATCTTCGTCGGATCTTTCTTGCCGCAAGCTCCTGGCCGGACGATCGTGCAGCGTTCACGGCGCGGCCGTTAACCCCGGTCACTGCTATGCTGCCTGCAATTCAAAAGGAGTCTGACGTGCGGACCATCATCGGGATACTCACCAGCCTTTTCGTCTCCTCGCTAGCTGCCCAGCCGCTGACTGTCGGAGTCCACGTTCCGGACCCTACGAATACCAGCACCATCAGCCAGACCCTTGCGCCGGTCAGCTATGTGAATCTGACGGACTTCGCGACGGCGGCCGGAACGGTGAACAAAGCGAGCGTGTACTGGAGCCGTGCATGCACGGCAGCATTCAAAGTCGTGTTTCTCCGAACTGGATTTACGACCAATTCATCATTCACCGTTGTAGCCACTCGTGGACCCTTTAATGCCGTAAACGGACGAAACGACGTGACCCTGATTCCGCCGGTCACGCTCGCCGTCGGTGACCTCATCGGAGTCGTACAACTACAGCCGTTCAACACCTGCGGCTCGGTTCGTACGATGGACTACGGCGGCAATGTCGGCTACAACCTGATCACCACCAGCGACATCAGCACGGCCGGAGCACTCGGATCGCCGTCGAACTACAGCCCGCGCTATCGCTTCAGCGCGGTCGCCTACGTCAGCGACCCGCTGCTCGTGCGGATACTGCCCGCCGCCGGAGCGGTGCAGGGGGCGAGCTCGTTTTTCCGCACCGCTGTGCAGATCCAGAACGCCGGCGACACCACGATGACCGGAAGTTTTGTGTTTCATAAGCAGGGTCAGTCTGCCAGCGACGGCGATCCCTCGCTCCCGTTCATTCTGGTCCCCGATCAGATCCAGTCGTACCCGGACCTGATCGCCTCGATGGGAGCCAGCGGACTAGGCTCGCTCGACATCGTCACGAACGGCGGCGCAATGCCGATCGTCACCGCGCGCGTCTTCAGCGACGGCGGCGCCGCCGGCACCTCCGGCTTCTC
>DATLWH010000107.1:0-2760 GCA_035576505.1 Thermoanaerobaculia bacterium
GATCCGGCCGGCGGCGCGATGGTCGCGCCGATCCAGTTCATGGCCGAGGTCATCAAGAAGGTCCGGGACCTCGTCTTCATCCGCCGCCTCTCGACGGTGCGCCCGGTCATCCAGGCGCAGTCGCTCGGCGTGCCGACCCTCGAAGCCGATCCGGCGGATGCGGACTGGACGTCCGAGATCGCGACCGGCAACGAAGACACCACGATGAGCCTCGGCCGGCGCGAGCTGCATCCCCATCCGGTCGCCAAGCTCATCA
Source organism: Thermoanaerobaculia bacterium (assembly GCA_035576505.1). Lineage (GTDB taxonomy): Bacteria > Acidobacteriota > Thermoanaerobaculia > Gp7-AA8 > Gp7-AA8 > JADGNZ01. The sequence continues at coordinate 257 of DATLWH010000107.1, forward strand.
AGCTCTCGAACAAGCTGCTGCGCCTCACGGCCGGCGGCGCCGAGGCGCTCGTCATGGAGCGGCTCGCCTACAAGTTCGCGATCACCGAGGAGAAGGGCTTCCTGCTGGGCGGGGGCGCGTCGCAGCCGCTCGGCGTCTTCACCGCGAGCAGCTCCGGCATCAGCACGGCACGCGACTTCTCCGCGGGCAACAGCACGACGGCGATCGGCGCGGACGGCCTGATCGAGGCGCTCGGCCAGCTCAAGGCGCCCTATCGGGCCGATCCGAGCTGCGCCTGGTGCTTCCACCGCGACGCGGTGCGCGCCATCCGGAAGCTCAAGGACACGAACGGCCAGTATCTCTGGTCGGTCGCGGGGATCGGCCAGGCGTCGCTCACCGACGGCTTCCTCGACACCATCCTCAACCGGCCGTACTACGAGTCCGAGTACGCGCCGAACACCTTCACCACCGGTCTCTACGTCGGGATCATCGGCGCCTGGAGCTACTTCTGGATCGCCGACGCCCTCGACATGACGGTCCAGCGGCTGATCGAGCTCTACGCCGCGACCAATCAGGTCGGCTTCATCGGCCGCAAGGAGACGGACGGCATGCCCGTCTTCGAGGAGGCCTTCTCGCGGGTGAAGCTGGCCTAGCCCGCGCGGCGGATGGCATGGGTGGGGCCGCACCGGCCCCACCCCAGAACTCCAGCTCTCGAGGACGACATGAAGGATCTGACTTCGGAAGTCGCACCCCTGATCGACGTCACGCCGCTGCTCCGCAACGGCAATGCGGCGACGAACGGGGCGCAGGGCGGCGGCGACCTGCAGGGCTTCAACGGGGCCGTGGTCGAGTTCTACATGGGCGCCCGGACGGACAGTTCGGTCGCCTGCAAGATCCAGGAAGCCGATGACGCGGGATTCACCGTGAACGCCGGCGACGTCGCGACGACCGACGTCGTCGGTGGCGTGAACCTGCAGACGCTCAATGCGTCGAACACCCGCGCGCGCCTGGGCTACATCGGCAAGCGGCGCTTCCTGCGCGGGGTCATGACGCAGTCGGGCGCGACGACCGGAGCGACCTACGGCTCCGAGCTCGTCCGCGGCTTCGCGGTCAAGCAGCCGACGGCGACCCCGTAACGGCGGAGGGCGCGCGGACGGCTCAGGCCGCTCCGCGCGCCACCGGCGATGTATCAGGGCGCGCTCCAGCTCATCACCCCGCCGGCCGTCGAACCGGTCGTGCTTGCAGATGCGAAACTGTTTCTGCGGCTCGATACGGCGGCCGACGACGCGATGGTCACCGCGCTGATCGTCGCGGCGCGGCGGCGGGTCGAGGCCATCACGGCGCGGGCGCTCATCACGCAGGTCTGGAAGTACTACCTCGACGCCTTCCCGGGCGGGGACTTCTGGAGTCTGTCACGGCCGCTCGGCGTGCGGCCGCTGCATCGCGAGATCTACAGTCTCCCGCATCAGCTCGCGATCCAGGTGCCGCTGCCCCCGCTCCAGTCGGTGGCGAGCGTCAAATACATCGATCCAGCCGGCATCCTGCAGACGCTCGATCCCACCCTCTACACGGTCGATGCGATCTCGGAGCCGGCGCGGATCGTTCCGGCCTATGGGACCTGGTGGCCGCTGACGCAGGCGGTGCCGAATGCGGTGCAGGTGCAGTTCACGGCGGGATATGGGGCCGATGGGACGTTCGTGCCGGCCGAGCTCGTGGCGGCGCTGAAGCTGGTCTGCGCGACGCTTTATGAGAACCGGCAGACGGTGCTCATCGATGCGACGGCCGTGGAACTCCCGTTTGGGGCGGACGCGCTGCTGATGCCATATCGCGCGGCCATGATCTGATTCCTCGAGCACGAAGGAGCGGGCATATGCGAGTGCGGATGAAGACGACCAGCGCCGGACCGAACCCGGGCGAGAACCGGGGCGCGGGATCGATCCACGAGGTCACCGACGAGCACGGCGAGGAGCTCATCGCCGCGGGATTCGCCGAGGCCGCGGAGCCCGAGCTGGTGGCGGAGCCGGAGGAAGAGACGGCGCCCCCCAAGAAGAAAAAAGGCAAGAAGGCCGAGAAGGACGCGGAGGAAGAGGACGAGCCGGGCGACGATGAGCAGGAGCCCCCGGCGGCGTGATCGACATCGGCAACCTGCGGCATCGGGTGATCATCGAGGCGCTCGACCTAGTCAACCAGAACAGCCGGGGCGAGCCGACGCAGAGCGCCACGACCGTGGCGACGGTCTGGGCGGAGATCAAGCCGCTCATCGGCCGTGAACTCTTCACGGCGCAGCAACGGGCGGCCCAGGTGACGCATGGTGTCCGCATGCGCTATCCGGGGACGCCCGTGACGCCGGAGATGCGGCTGAATTTCAACGGCCGCTACTTCGACATCCTGAGCGTACTGAACATCGACGAGCGGAATCGCGAATTGCAGATCCTCGCGAAGGAGCGCCTGTGAGCGATCGCTTTGTGCTGGGGGTATCGGGGGGCGAGGAGTTGATTCACAAGCTTCACGAGCTGACCGATGCG
>DATLWH010000108.1:0-5622 GCA_035576505.1 Thermoanaerobaculia bacterium
GCCCGAACTGCGCGCGTCGCTCACCGCTGACTACACGATTGAGATCGTGGTGACGCCGCACGGCGGCGACGCCTGGAGCCGCCTGGCCAAGCGCGTGACTGGCGACGGCGACCGCTGGAATGAGATCGCCGCGTTCAACCACGCCGGCGGCAACCTCACCACCGAGCAGCGCGTCCGCATTCCATTCAACCTCCTCCGTCCGAACCTGCAGCGCGACGTTGCCACCACGCTCTTCCCATCCGACGGCTACACGGCCGCGGGATGGCGTCATGTGGTGGTCGGCAGCAGCGGCATCGAAGGGGAATCGCTCTGGAACATCGCCGAGTGGTTCACCGGGCGCGGCGAGAACTACGCCGCCATCCGTGCCGCAAACCCGTCGCAGGGACTCTCGACCCGCAAAGGTGACGTGATCCTCATCCCGAAGGAGCTTCTCGCCGCGGCATTTCGCCGGGGCGAAATGGAGGAACGGTATGCACCGAAGACAGCCGAGGTTCGGAAATCGGAGGACGATCCGGAAGAGCGTACGAGCGCGGATGGTCATGCTGCGGCAGCTTCGGTACCTGAAGCAGTGGCCGTGGGGGAGCAGCCGTCTCTGACGTACGACCGGACTTCCGCCGAACCGTTCGCGGTCTATCGGCTGCAAAAGGGCGAGGCGCTCTACTCCTCGGTGGCCATACGGTTCACCGGGCGGGTCTACGCGAAAGACGTCGGCGATGTGCTCGAGCGCATCGAGACGTTCAACGGCATCGACGACGTCGCCCGGATTCCGATCGGCTATCGCGTGAAGATCCCGATGTCGTTGCTGTTGCCGGAGTACCTGCCGGCGGACGATCCGGAGCGCGTGGCCAATGAGCAGGTCATGCGCGAGAGCGCGAAACTGGCCGTACGGCCGCGCGCGAAGGGCCTGGCCGGCGTCCGCGTGATCCTCGATGCCGGCCACGGCGGACGGGACGTCGGCGCGACCTACGACGACGTCTGGGAATCGAACTACGTCTACGACGTCATGTGCCGTCTCAAGCGCATCCTGGAGAAGAAGTCGGGAGCGGCCGTGTCGGCGACGACGAAGTCGAAGCAGGCCGGCTACGAGATTCCGGATGGCGATGAGCTGGAGGAGTCGACCGACCACATCGTCCTGACGTCGCCGAAGTACGTCATCGGCGATCCGGCCGTCGGCGTGAATCTGCGCTGGTACCTGGCCAACTCGATCTTCCGGCGGGCCATGAAGCAGAGCGTGCCGAAGGAGAAGGTCGTTTTTCTCTCCATCCACGCCGATTCGCTCCATCCATCGTTGCGTGGGGCAATGGCGTACATCCCCGGTCAGCGCTATGTGACCGGCTCGTATGAGAAGAGCGATGACGTGTATCTCGCGCGCGCCGAGGTGCGCGAGAGCCCGGTGGTGCGTCACTCGGAGAAGGAGTCGCTCGCCGCCGAGGGGCTGTCTCGCGATCTGGCGGAGTCGATCATCGACGCCTTCCAGTCGGACGGGCTGAAAGTGCATCCGTTCAATCCCGTGCGCGACAACGTGGTCCGCGGCGGGCGCGAGTGGGTGCCGGCCGTGATCCGCTACAACCTGGTGCCGACGCGCGTACTCCTGGAGATCTGCAATCTCGGCAACGAGAAAGATCGCACGCTGATGAAGACCAAGGCCTATCGCCAGCACGTCGCCGAAGCGATCTACGAAGGGCTCGTGGATTACTACAACGACCGCGACGAAGGGCAGCGGCCTGCGCCTGCGATCGCCAGCGGGCGGTGAATGCGCGCTTCGCGCGCGCGGCCCGTCTAAAACGTAGGTCGGACTCTCTAGTCCGACCGGTACTTGGGAGGCCGTTGACAAGACACAGCCCTCCAAGCTCCGGTCGGACTAGAGAGTGCGACCTACGTTACGCGAGCAGCAGCGCTCGGGCAACCGACAACGCGGCAAAGCCGCAGACAACGCGCGCCGAAGGACGCGCGGTAACCGCGCATATAATCCGCCCGCGAATGCCCCGTTCTTTTGAAGGCGATCACAACGCCGAAGGCTTGCGCTTTGCCGTGATCGCCAGCCGATTCAACGACGAGATCGTCGACGGACTGCTGCGGGGCGCCCTCGATTGCCTGGCCCGGCACGGGGCGGCGGATGACGCGGTCCGGGTCTATCGCGTCCCAGGCGCGTTCGAGATTCCCACTCTGGCGGCGACACTCATCGATGCCGGCGGCAACGACGCCATCATCACCCTCGGCTGTCTGCTGCGCGGCGATACACCGCACTTCGATTTCATCTCCGCGCAGGTGACCAGTGAGCTGTCGCGCGTCGCGGTCGCGGCCTGCTTCCCGGTGGCCTTCGGGGTCATCACCTGCAACACCCACGAGCAGGCCGTGGAGCGCTCCTCGGCCGGCAGCGGCAACAAGGGGTGGGAGGCGGCTCTCGCGGCCATCGAGATGGCCAACCTGTGGCGCACCCTCCGTGGCGGGGGAGCGTAATGGGCGCGCGTCGCAAAGCCCGCGAGCTGGCGCTGCAGATGCTCTACCAGTTCGACCTCTCCGGCAACGGGCCGGACATGATCATCGAGACCTTCGAAGATCTGCAGAAATCGAAGCCGAACACACGCGAGTTCGCCACGAAGATCTTCCGGGGCACGGTCGATCACATCGCCGAGATCGACGGCATGATCCAGGCCCAGGCCGACAACTGGCGCCTCTCGCGCATGGCCGTCGTCGACCGCAACATCATCCGGATGTCGGTCTACGAGTTTCTCCACGAGAGCAGTACGCCGAAGCTCGTCGTGATCGATGAGGCCATCGAGATCGCCAAGAAGTTCGGGAACGACAAGTCCTCGCAGTTCATCAACGGAATCCTCGATGGGATACTGAAACGTTACAATCTCGCCTCGTGAGTGAAAGGCAGAAACCAGAAACCAGAAACCAGAAACCAGAAACCAGAAGATGGCGAGCCGCCTTATCTGGTTTCTGGTTTCTAGTTTCTGGTTTCTGGTTTCCGCTTTCGACGGGGGGCCGCGCGTGAGTCTTCTCGGCCGCCTCGAAGACCTCTCTCTTACCGACATCGTTCAGATCGTCTATCTCAGCCGCCGTACCGGTGTGCTGGAGATCGTCGATGAACGTGGCCGGCACACGGTGCTGTTCAACCAGGGGCTCGTCGTCAACGCGTCGTCACCGGAACATCCCGACCTCCTCACATACCTGGTGGCGCGGGGCCTGATCCCCGAGGCCGCTGCGCCGGGGCTGCGGCAGATGGAGGAGAACGGGATCCCGTACGGAACCGCGGCCGTCGAAATGAACGTGATCGCCGCGGCCGACCTGGCCACGGCCATTCACGAGCGGATCGTCAGCGTCGTGGCGCCTCTGCTGCAAAGCCGCGAAGGGGAGTTCAACTTCATCCTCAGCGATCACATCGGACCGCTCGATGTGGAGTACGACGCCGATGCCATTTTCAAGGAAGGCGGTTTCCCGCCGCAGAAGATCGTGGGCGCGGCGGATGGGGAGAAGCTCAAGCCGCTGCGTGGCCTCGAGGAGTCGCTGAAGGTCGGCAAGGCGCTGCTGCGTTCGGCGGCCAACGAGGCGCCGGTGCCGACGCTCAACCTCGGACTCGGTCAGGAGAAGCCGCCGGAACTGGCAGCCGTTCCCGACGACAACGTCCTCCCCTTCCCGATACCCGAGGAGCGCGACGAGCCGACGTTTACTCCGGTACCGGATGAGGAGCCGTTTCCGGAGGAGCCGAAGCCAGACGAAGAGAGGCTGCAGGAACGCGGGCCGGACTCTCCGGTCCGACGCGTTGAGGAAGTACGAGTTGAAGAGTCCGTCCCCGGAGAGTCCCGGCGAAAAACGGTCTCACCTGCCGGCCAGTTCAAGGTCTCCGGCGGACTGTTCGAAGTCGAGTCGCCCGATGCCACGTATCGCAACGTGGTCCTCTTCGAGCGAAACCCGTTGATTCGTGTCGCGGCACGGCGCGCGTTCGGCAGGAACGGAGTGAAGATCGCGCAGTTCGGCACGATCGAGGACGCGAGAGGCGCGATCGGCGATTACATCCGCGCGAATACGTTCTTCGTCACTTTCCTGGAACTGACTGGCAATGCCGACGTACTCATGCAGCAACTGAAGAGGAAGAACCCGAAGCTTCCGGTCGTCGTCATCGACGCCGAGGCGGACATGAGGCGGCGTCACGATCTGCTGCGCCGGGGCGCCGACCTTTACCTGACCAAGCCGTCGGCGGCGCGCCTGCAGCCAGGGCTGGCCGAGGAGGAGCTGAGCCTCTTCGCCGACGAGATGGTGCTCTTCGCTGAGCGCGCCTTTCAGCAATGGGAGCAGTACACGGGCGGCTTCGACCCGGACGCGGGCCGGCGCTTCTATGAGACGGCGGAGAAGGAGAACGTCGACCGCAGCTTCGGTCTGCTCAAGCAGCTCATCAACGAACTATCCAATCCGAACGATATCGGCGAGGTGTCGGCGACGATCCTGCGCCTGTCGGCCGAATACCTCGACCGTGGCGCGCTCTTCATCGCGGGCGACGACTCGTTTACAGGCGTGGCCGGGTTCGGCCCCACCGGCGGCGGTGAGGAGATGACCGCGCGCGTACAGTCGATGCGCTTTCCCCGCTCGTTACCGTCTATCCTCAGCGAGGTGGCGGCGTCCGGCGAGGCGCACCGGGGCAAAATGCGCCGCACGGCCACGAATGAGGAGCTGATCAAAGGAATGGGTGGAATCCTGCCCACGGAGGTCGTGGCATTGCCGATCATGCACGCCAGGCGGACGATTGGTATTCTGTACGGCGACAACGCGGCGAACCGCGCTCCGATCGACACCATGACAGGACTCGAGATCTTCCTTTCCCAGGCTGGCTATGCGTTCGGCAACGCTGTCTTCGCGGCGGAGAAGGCTCGACGTTGAAAGTACTGGTCGTCGAAGACTCGAGCTCCATGCGCGCGTACCTCACCACGATCATCGAGGGGGGGACGGAGTCGTTTGACCTGGAGATCGTGGAGGCGGCCAGCGGCTTCGAGGCGCTGAAGACGCTGCCGCATCACAAGTTCGACGCCATCCTCACCGACATCAACATGCCCGACATCAACGGCCTGGAGCTGGTGTCGTTCCTCAAGAATCACCCCGTTCACCGCTCCATCCCCATCATGGTGATCTCCACGGAGTCGCGCGAGGAGGACCGCAAGCGCGCCGCCGCCCTCGGCGCCGAGGAGTACCTCGTCAAGCCGTTCCAGGCCAAGGATCTGATCGAGAAGCTGCGGCGGCTGCTGAAGGTGGCGTAGGGGGCAGGCAGCTGGTTAGGAGATCCTGCTGGTTGTCACGGCGGGTGGTCTCGGCTGGCGGTTTACGATCCGATCCTTCATCTTCTCCTGCATGTCGCGAAGGTGCGCCAAATAGCCATCAAGACCGCCGTGCTCCTGCAGCAACTGCTCGCGAATCTCGTGGATTTCTTTGACTACTGGATCGTCATTCATTTGGCAACTCCGTGATCAACTCCTGTGGTGTGCAGATCAGCGGTGGCTCGTACCCTCTGGAACGATAGACATCGTAAACCAAGGGGCCACGCCAGGCGCCGCGATAGCGGCCCAAGACGGTAGCCAGGGGTGCGAGCGCTTTTTGCGAGCACCCCTGGTTCGGATGTCTATTGAG